>JBDTEI010000345.1:0-17942 GCA_039922675.1 Microcoleus sp. | reverse complement strand
TACAGTGCGCGTCGTAAACTGAGAGCAATTCCATCAAGTTTTTGCTGTAGTCGCTGACGTAGGTTAAATTTCCCCAAATAAAGCCTACCGGATCTAAAATTTCGTGGGCTACTCCGTTGACTAAACGGCCTAAACTAGCCATTTTTTCGCTTTGAATCATTTGAGTTTGGGCTCTTTCGTAGCGGACTTGAGTTTCTATGCCGCGAATTTGCCAGTAGGCGATGTTTAGTGCGTGAGGGTCTAAGAGGCGGTAAGATTGGGAATCTATTTGGACGACGATTGGTTCTGACTGCAATTCGGGCGATCGGCGCAGAGCTTGTGGAGCTGCTGTCAAAATGGTTGTACTCTCTGCGACCAATAATATTTCGACGCGAGCGTAACTGTAGAGAACTTTCAGCGGCAGGTGCAAAAATAGCTCCGGGCCTTGGGGTTTGAGCAAATATTCCAGCAGTTGTCTGCGGGATATCATGCCCGCAAACTCTCCTGCTTCGAGCAAGACGACTCCCGGCACCAGGGGATGCTGTTCAAAGATTTGGGCAACTGTCACGGCCAAGCAGCTCGATTTAACCTGAAACTCATACAGGGGCAAATCCCAGAGGGTAGACTCTAGGGAAAGGTCTTGATGGCTGCCTTCGGAGAGTGAAGGACTTTGTAGTTTGGAACTGAATGTATTTGCCACTGGAACTTTTAGTTGCCGAAACGCTGGGAAAGTGAAATGAGAACGTACTACTAAGCTAGCCGATCATTTCACTTTTCTGAGCGAACCTGGAGAATGTTCTTGAGTTAATCATGTTTTGCGAACTATTGGCAGGAGAATTTCAAATTTAGTGTTTTCGCCGGGGTGCGATCGCAAGAAAAGTTGACCGCCGTGCTTTTCTGTGACGATTTGATGGCAGATAGCCAGCCCCATACCGCTGCCTTTGCCTGCCGGTTTTGTGGTAAAAAAGGTATCAAATATTTGCTGGTGATATTCTGGGGCAATGCCCGGCCCGTTATCAGCAATCTCAATTGCTACCCGCTGGCCGTGTTCAGTTTCTCTGAGATTAGTGGTAATTTCGATTTGTGGCTGCCAGTTGTCCGCGCAATCGGTCTGTATTTCTCTATTTGCTGCGTACTCTGTCAGGGCATCTATAGCATTAACTAACAAATTCAAAAACACCTGACTCAACTGACCGGAGTAGCCGCTAACTAGGGGCAGTTCGCCGTAATTTTTTACCACTTTTATGCTATTTTTAAAGCGGTTTTTGAGAATTAACAGCGTCATATCCACGCATTCGTGAATGTCTGTCTCCATTGGCTTTGTCTCGTCCATGTGAGAGAAGTGGTGCAGCCCGTTAACTATTTTTAGCAATTGCGAGGCTCCCAACTCCATCCCTTCTAAGGTGATAGGCAAATCTTCTTGTAAAAAATCAAATTCAATTTCTGCTTTGATGGCATCAATTCGGGGAGACGGTTCCGAATATTCCTCTTCATAAGCTGACATTAATTGCAGCAAATTTTCAAAATAGGACAGCAGAAAAGTCAAATTCCCCCAAATACTGTTCAGCGGATTTCTAATTTCGTGGGCTACTTCTGCGACAATTCTACCCAGACTCGCCATTTTTTCGGTTTGAATTAGTTTGGCTTGGGTTTGTTTTTTGAGCAGCTTATTTGTTAGTTGGTGAATGCGGGATTGAGCCACCATTAATTGGTGTGAGTCTAACAGTTTGTAAGTCTGGGGTTCTACTTCCACTACTACGGGTTCGTAGACTAATTCTGCTAACCTGTAAAGAGATTCAGAGGCGGCTTCTACTATTAATTTACTGCCGGGAAGCACCAGTAGCTCTTGCTTGGAAAACCTGTACAATACCTCTATCGGTCGCTTAAAAAACATTTCTAACCCGTAGCGCCTGTTAATTTTTTCATAAAAATAACGCCTGGATATCATGCCGACAAAAATACCCCCATTGGTCAAAATGACGCCTGGAAGCATGGAATTTCCTTCAAAAGCCTGGGCTACTTCTTTTGCCTGTTGGGTTAATTCAATTTGGCAGTTGTAGAGAGGCAAATCTAGGAGAGTTGATTCTAAGGATATATTCCAACTACAAATTTCAGGTATATGCAAAACTGATAACTCCGAGCTAGTCTCACGCACAGCAAACATAGATGAAACCCCTGTTAAATGTGGTATTGATGGATAAGTTAAGTTGCTATTAATTGGTAGCGGGTAATTGGTAGCAGGTCATTGCTAGTTTGTCAATTTTCAACAGCACCTGACGGGAAAACCCGATCGCAATAGCATGGTCTGCTAAGGATTTTGTTTCTAAATCAATGTTAAACGATGGAAGCTTCTTTGGAAGTTACGGAACTCTGCTGTAAAGTTTTTACCATGATATACCCTACAATTACGTTTTTTCGGAAAATCTTAAAAATTTATCAGGAATTTCTGTTATCTGTTATACATTTTTTTATGCTGGTAGAGAATTGGACGGCAGCTCGTCGGTTATTGGTAAATATACTTACATCGATCGAGGGATCGAGGGTCGGATTGGCGATCGTCCAAAAAGCTTAAGGGCCTAACGGTCAAGACTCGGCTGGAGGCAAAAATCGGCTGATTGTCTAGAATTTAAGCAAGAATGCAAATGTAGGCTACTTCCCAAATCCGACTACCGTCCATTTTTGGCAATCTGCAATCTGCAATCTGCAATCTCAAATCTCAAATCGTCTCAGGGTTCGACCTCGGGCCAGAGGCGTTCTAGCTGGTAGCGCCAAGTGGCGAGAGTCTGTTCGCGAGACTCTCGCCCGAGATCCATTTCGCCCATCAATCCCTCTGCGTAGAAACGGTCTAAAGTCTGAAGGGTAGTTTCTATGGACTGTCCCTGCATCTTGGCAGCTTTGATGATTTGACGGATGCGGCTTTCGATCAAACCGCCAAAAAAGTCGGACAAACCTCGTTCTTGCAAAGCTAGGAGTCTGGCGACGGCGGCTGAGAAATCTGCGGTGGCGAGTGTGGCACAACTATGCTGAAAAACTCCCCACAAAACGTTTTGATGTAGGGCGTAGCGAGTTTCGAGGGTGATGTCAAAGTTAGCTTCTAGCAGTTGATCGAGAAATGGTTGAGCTTCCTGGACATCGGCGATCGGCAGCAAAATCCGCAGCCAAGTCCCGTCTTCTGAAAGCAGGACTAAGAGGCGAAATTTGGGGGTTTGTATTTGCCAAGAAGTAGGGGCTGGCGTCTCAACATTTTCGCCAAATAAGTCTTTAAGGGTATTGCTAATTTCTTCGGGAGTCATGGGAATTTGAGATTTTAGGTTTGAGGTTTGAGATTTGAGACGGCAGGTTGGGGATTTGTTTTCAAAGTTTGTGATATCGATCAGTATCGCTCAATCTAAAATCTAAAATCCACCATCTTAAGACGGACGCTTGGGGATTTAAAATAGGACTTACGCTCAAAAACCTGGTTTCTAGGACAAGAAGAGGTTTGGCAGGGAAAAATCTACGAGTCAACCGGGTTTCTGAGGAATAGTGCGTCCAGGACTGTAAAAGTACGGTGCGCACCGGGCACATTTCAACGCGGGGTGCTGATGGCGAACCTTAGCGATCGATATTCACTCGATTTAGGGGAGCCAACCGGGGTGATAGCCGGCAAAGGGAAGTTCTTCTGGCTGTACTTTTGCGGGAGAACCGTCTACGGGTATTTCTAATAAGGGTAGCAGCCAGAGGTGACTGGTGGCGATCGACTGTCCGCCCGAGTTGCGGGGACTGTCTGCTGCTGTGGGTTTTGCTGTTGTGACTGATTGGTCGAAAATTAATGCCAGCCCGTCGGGAGATAAACTGATGTGGGTATCTAATTGGTTGGGCAAAATCAGCAGCGGTTTGATGGTTCCGATCACACGAGTGCCATCTTTTTTGAGGTCGATGGCGGCGATGAAAGGCTGTTCTTTGTAGCTTTCTGTTTTGAGGCGTTCGGCTAACAAGCAGTAGAGACGCTGGAATTGGTTGTCTTTGTTTTTGCGCGGGTCGAAATAAACGGAGATTATGCTGCCGGGAATGCGCAATATTTCTTGTTCTGCACCTTGGTTGTCTAAGATGAAAAGCGATCGAGTGTAGTCGCTGTTGTATTTAACGTAGGCGGCGGCGGAGTTGTCGCGGGTCATGCCTAATACTTGTTCGTATTTTGGCAAAAATTCTACTGGGTCTGCTTCTGGTTTGAGGGGGACGATCGCTAATCCTTGTTTTTGAGATATTACCATTGATTTGCTGTCGGGGCGAATCATAAAATCTCCGCCTTGTTGATTTTCCAAGGGTCGGGGCGCAACTTTTTCTTCTAAAATCCAAGGATTGAAATCGCCGGGATTGCGGCGGTTGACACGCTGGATAATGATGATTTTTCCGTCGGCTGAGAGGTCGAATTTGAGGTTTTGGTAATCTTTGGAGTCTAATAGTTTGTCGATTCTACCTGCTGGCTGTTTTTGTTGGGCTTCCGATCCGGGGGATTGGGGATTGAGGCCGGTGGTGACTGTAAATAGTTCTTGATTTAGGGTGCCGCCAGTACGGGCGAGAGATCGATCTGTGGCTGAGAATAAAATGCGATCGCTGTCGGGATACGGTTTAAAATCGGTAACGACTAAATCTTTGGGAGTCAGGGGTATCGGTTTCGATTCGCTGCTGGTGAGATTGACTAGCATTAATCTGCTTTCTGTTTCGCCTTGGACGCCGATGTAAGCAAAAGCTCGATCGCGGCTGCGAAAGGAACTGCTAAACGGTTGAATTGGCGTTCCTTTATTTTGGTTGTTTTCTCCGAAATACTTGTCGGTTGCGCCAGCGAGTTTTAATGTGTAGGTAACGCCGTAGGGTGCTGGATCTTTGAGGGTGTAAGCCATGCGCCTTCCCGCCCAACTAAATTTACCGGGGAGTGGGGGTTCTAGTTTTAAGTTTTCCTCGACGGTGGAGTGGTTCATCGGCCGAAAGAAGTTGAGGAGGAAGCCGGTATCTGCGGCGCCGATTTGTTTGTTTTCCCAGGTAAATTCTCGCACTTTGGGTGCTGTGCGATCGCCACTCAGCAGGAGTAATCCCATGAAGATGCTCAGCATTAGGATGAGGAAGATCGCCACGCGGTCGATCGGCTGTTTGAACGGCAGAATACCGAAGAATGAAGGATTAAATTTTTTGTTAAAAATATTCACAAATTTTTCTCTCCTGTTTCTGGTGAAAAATCACTGCCCAATTTTCCCTCTTAAATTTTACAGTCCCAGGCGCACCCCAGTTCAAAAACCCAATTTCTCGATCGGAGTTTCATATCACTTCCGGTCGATTATTATAACAAAAACAGTTCGTAGTGCGGACGGTCGTTCGCTCAAACTACGGACGGTCGTCCGCACTACGAACCAATCCGAGATCGATCCGTAGCGCATCCAGAACTACTAATAATTCTGACGGCTACTTAGCTGAGAGCCATTATTTCACGAATCCTTGACGATTGCTATATTGGAACTCTGATTAACCGCTGACAGTGTATAGGGCGATTCCGGTTCTGGATATAACTTAGAATATTTGGTATCGTAATGCCTGACCTCAAAATAGTTTAAATTTGACAGGTGAGGCTTATAGATGGAGAAACATTCCAAAAGACAAAAAGTGGCTGCACTCTCTAAAGGCCCGACATTCACTATTTGATTTTTGAAGAAACGACCTGACTTTATCCAGTGTTTCATCTGCTTTCTTGACAAACAGTAAAATGCTGAATGAGGATTGTTAAATTCAGCAAACTTTACACCTTCTATCTCTACACTAGATAGCTTGTTTATTACCAATGGTTGCGTTATCGTCAAATCAATATATCTGTTTGTTCCTTGATACATTTCATAACGATTTGGGTAAAGAATAGCATTCTCATACCCGCTTTGTTGGTTAAATTTTTCTAATTTTTCTATCGTGAAAGCATCGGATAAAATAATGTCATCTTCTATGAATAAAAACCAGTCAAATTCTTCTACTTTTTCGACAAATCCTTCCTGAAGCCTAAACCCTACCAACATCGGGTCGCATTCTGGCTCTTCTTGTATCTGAATGCACTTAATTTGATATTCAGGTAAATACGCTGTAACGTGTCTGTTCGGTAGAGTTTGGATCGCAATAGTCAGGTCGCAATGAGCAAAACTTGCCAACAGTCCATCTATTGTATGCCTGAGTCTTTCTATTTTTGCTGCCCCTTTTTCTGGATTTTTAGATTCTTCAACTGATGTAATGTGTGCGACAGCAGCAAAGATTTTGGGACGCTCTTTGTCTGGCTGTTCGTTTTCTTTGAATATATTTATGATGGTTTTTTTTTGATAAAATAGCATCATTTTAATATACCTAATGAACACTCGCGATATTTCTTGTAACAAAGCAATTTGGCAAAAGATAAAGTGTATTACTTTTCTTTTTGGTGAATTTTCGGCTGACATACAGGCAATCTCCTTTTTGTTTACTGAAACAGTTGATTGATCGGTACTAAATCCATCGGTGATATTTTATCGATAGGTAGCCCCCAACCCAGCAGATACATTCTAACGCAAAGTATGCCTGCTAGTACCCCTAAGAAGAGTGCTGTCAATTGGATATCCTCCCAAAAACAGGTTAGCCCTTCTTTCCAAAGACCGTAGCTGGTTACTAAATAAGTAGGAATATCACCAACAGCTACAGCAATCACAGCACCTAAATTACCAAAAAAATGATATCCGACCGGGATGCCAATAGCGATACTCAAGAAAGTTACCAGATTGCCCATAGCTGCATACTGAGATTTGCCAACCGCTAACAAACAAGAACCCATCAAATTGTGGAGAGTAGTGTGCCAGATACCTAAAGCCAAGATTGGCATCATCCAAGATGCTGCCATATACTGTTTCCTGTACAGTGTTAAAACTAGCTGATCTCCAAAGCTCACAAAAATTGCTAAGCCTATGGCTAAAGGTATCAGAATTAAGTTGCGGTTTTTAATAATTTTGGCGCGCAATTCCTCACGAGGCAACTCTGCTAGCATCGAAATAGAGGGGAAAATTACCCTACTTGCGAGGGCGATGATCACTTGGCGCGGCATATCACCGAGGGTAAAAGCGATGCCGTAAATACCCAACATTGTTAAAGTAAAGATTTTCCCTAGAACTAGGCGATCGGCTTGAGAGCACAGAAAAAATAAAATCGTAGACAAAAATATCCATTTTCCATAAGAAAATATTTCTTTAGCGGCTTCTTTATCCCAAGCGAAGCGGTTGGACTTGCCGGGAATCAAAAAATGGCTCCATACTAACTCTATTATAGAGCTAGTAAAACCGCCGACGATGATGGCCCAGATTGTGGGATGGAAAAAGGCCCATACAACCATCACTGTAGTAGAAATTGCCTGTATGACCAACTCAAAAAGCACTACTTGCTTGACGCTCATTTTGCGTTCGAGAGTGGATACGGAAGTGGATTTGAATCCTCCTATTAGGGTATTTATACTTATGCAGGGAAGCAACCACAGGAGACGGGGTTCTTCATAGAATTTAGCAACTGGCCAGGTGATTGCAATTAAACACAACCAAACAAATAAGCTGCGAAGAACTTGCATTGTCCAAGCGGTGTTGAGAAATTCTGGCTCGTTCCCGCGCTTGTTTTGGATGATACTTGGGCCCAGACCTATGTCTGTGAATAGGTGGACACCTGTGATGAAAACGTAGGCTAGACCCATTAGACCAAATAATTCTGGCAAAAGCAGGCGCGTCAGAATTAGGTTGCTACCGAATCGGATAATTTGACTGCTTCCATAGCTGACGATCGTCCACGCAGCACCTTTGATAGCTAATTTTTTTTCGGATGACATATAGTGAGAACTTATTTTCTTATTACGAGTCTAGTTGCTGAATCTGTTATTGGCAACTCCTACAGGATGCTACTGCCACTTTTATAGCTGACTTTACAGTATCTTAATTTCCCTATGGAGGACGGGCGGGACGCCCATCCCACAATCAGAAAGGTAAAATTTAATCTCGAACTTGTAGCAGATCTAATAATCATAAGGGTTTTTTGGTTCGGGAATTGGTTTGAGGGAGGATGCTTGAATAATTAATTTGCGCTTTCCTTGTAGTTCTTCTACGATCGTTTCTCCTTCTATTTCTAGCCAACTGTCTGGGACAAAGGCGGTGCGGCTTTGACCGATCGGTAATTTTACCGGCAATCCGATCGGATAGGCGTCCGCCGCGCAGCAGGTAATGACAAAACGCCCGATCCACATATATTGTTCTCCTACCTTCGGCGGGTGAATTACAAATCCTTGAACCTTGACTTTTTGACCTCTGTATGTGTCTGGTTCGGGATTAAAATTTAATAGCCGCACCCATTCGATGAGCGATCGCTTTTCGGGTTTTGTGGTATTGCGAAATTCTTGCGGTTGCAGTCTCGTGATGGGCAGGGATTCGGTGAGGCCTCGTTCCAATGCTGTCTGGCTGGTAAATGTGCGGGGCGTTACTATTAAACCGATTAATGCGACGCTCAACATTAAGGTGCTGCCGATACTGGGGGGAAACAAAGTAATGTGTTCAACTTCTGTTATTCGGAGAGAGTTATTTGCTGGCGATGTCCGCGATTGCTTTTTGGTGCGATCGACTTTTAAGATTTCCCAAAATTTTAACCCGCCAATAACAATTAAGCTGATTCCTGCCACTACAGTCAACCCAAAGTAATTCGGGTGAATCAGAATGTTTAATTTCCCGGTAATCCAATATTTGAGGAGCAATATTCCCCACGCTAAGATAGCTAGGGCATCCAGCCAAGGGCTAAATTTTTTAAGATTCATTTTGTGAAGGAATAAGGAAGAGGGAAGAACGAAGAACGAAGAACGAAGAAAGCTTGTTGGCTTCGATCAAGGTCAAAAGAGGGCAGAAGGAAAAACGAAGAGGAAAAAACAGCTATCCGCATATCCGTGACTTCCGTGTCGTGAATCAAGCTAATTACAGAACGCGAATCTAAAATGGTATTATTTGTGACTATGAGATAATTTATCAACCTAGATATAAGTTGACAGCGAGGGTCATTAAAAATGTTAACTGAGCTGCCAATACCATCAAGTAAATTACGGCTCGACCTTTAAAAATGGAGAGCATTAAACCGATGCCTTTGAAGTCAATCATCGGGCCAAAAACGAGAAATGCCAACAGCGAACCGCTGGTAAATATGGAAGCAAAAGACAGCGCAAAAAAGGAATCTACGGTAGAACAAATCGATACGACTGTGGCTAATAGCAGCATGGCGAGTATCGAGGAAACAGGGCCTTGGCCGAGGTTGAGAATTAGTTCGCGGGGTACGCCAACTTGAATGATGGCGGCGATCGCACTTCCGATTACCAAGACTCCTCCCAATTCGCGCAACTCCTGTACCATAGTATCTAAAAGCAGGCGCAGACGCTCTTTAGAAACGCGGTGGAACATCGAGGAACGTTTCGAGGTTTTTTCTGTTTTGCCTGTTTTTAAGGGCTTCCACTCGTCTTTTAGCAAAGATTCGATCGGCACTGCACCCCCCTGACCGAGCATAAATGTTCCCGACTGTAACAGTAGCGGAGTCTCGGCTTGGGCTAGTTCTTTTTCGGAAAACTCTGGTTTTGGCAGAGCAATCGCCCGGGCTACAGAAGGGTGTAACAGAGGCCGCAAGTCAGTTTGGACACTGAACACCCAGCCGATAATTGTGGCTATTATCAGAGAAAATACTACCCGCAAAACTACAATTTCTGGCTGATCGCGAAATGCCGTCCAAGTCGCCCAAATGACTATGGGATTGATGGTGGGGGCTGCAAGCAAAAAGCCGATCGCGGCTGGTGCGGGGACTCCCTGCATTAACAACCTGCGGGCTACGGGCACGTTACCGCACTCGCACACGGGAAACAAAAAGCCGATCGAACTACCCATCAAAGCCGCCAGCAGCGGGTTTCGCGGAATGCGGGATACGAGTTTGCGTTCGTCTACAAACCCCAGCAGCAAACCTGAGAATAAAACTCCCAGCAGCAGAAAAGGTATTGCTTCTACTAACAAGCTGAGAAAAAGGGTAAAAGCATTGTTTAACTGATTCGTTAGGGCTGGTTGCATCGATCGCCTACTGGTAAATTGGTATTTAGTTTCACATATTTGGCTGAGTCCCTGTCGATCATACCTTCTGCACAGCACTAAGTTTAAAATTCCGTTGAAACTTTTTTGCTATCATCCTCAATGTTATAGCAACCATTAAAAGTTGCAAATTCCAGCGCCGGACACGGCAATGTCGGATCCCTAGCAAGAGAAGCCCACAATCTCTATATTTCAACATTAGAATAATAGTCGTTAAAATTAATTTTATATTGTTCTGAAAAAACAGGATTATTCTTAATTATATTGCAATACGGTTCACTTAAGATTGTCCGAAGAGAGGAACGAAGCAATCGCAGTATCTATTTTTCATAGTTTTTTACTGCCTGGATCGTCTTAAGTAAACCGTATTGAATTATATTGGCGCGAATTATGGAAAAAATTAACGAATATTTCATTAGTTAAACTATCGCTAAATATCGCGTTCTATTGACCTATTGCAACGAACAAATCATGAAATTGGCAAGCTTGTTTAGACAGCCAGACTCTATTGGGAAACCGAGCCGGGGTATTTGAGAATCGCACAATTATGATTTTCCTGTATCATCAATTAATGATAGTTTTCAGCAAAATTGGGTTATTGTTAACAACAGGTTAAGGCTTTAGCCCAAGGTTAACTAATAGTTAAATACTCCAAATAATAGTTAATACGCATCAAGCCGATATAAAATAAAGTCAGGCATAATTACCCAGGCGCATCTATCTCGGTCATCCTCAAACTTGCCTAATACTTGGAGTGGTAAAATCCCATTTACCACAGACAGTTTTTTGTGTAATTTAAAATGCCGTTTGCCAGAGGGATGTCGGCCAAAGCACTCAGCTACTCACCGACTGAGCTTTGGTAACTGAATGTCTGCTGGCCAATAAAAACCTAAAAAAAGCGTGCTGATGAATTTATGTTAAACACTTCCTGCGTAGAAAGACCAGTCCAACCCGCGTCCGAAGCTGACTCTGGAGAACTTCGTTTAGACTCTACTCTCCAAGAATTATCGCTTTACGATTTTCAAGTAGAAGCTACGGATTTCGGGATGAAAATTTCCCAGATGTTAGAAACTAATCCGCTGTTACCGGGAGTCATTTTGACAAATCAAGGTAAATTTGTCGGCATGATTTCCCGGCGGAGATTTTTAGAATTTCTCAGCCGTCCTTTTGGAAGAGAATTATTTTTAAAACGACCTGTGAAGGCTTTATACCGCTTTGCTGAAATTGAGACTTTAATTTTTCCCAGCAATACTTTAATTGTGGATGCAGCCCGGAAGTCGCTCCAGCGCTCAAAAGAACTGCTTTACGAGCCGATTGTGGTTCAAGTATCGCCCCAAACTTATACTTTGGTAGATGTACGCGAACTGTTAGTGGCCCAGTCAAACATTCACGAATTAGCGACAAAATTGCTGAGGAAGCAAACTCAATCTCAACTAATTCAAACCGAAAAATTAGCCAGTTTGGGGCAGATGGTAGCTGGAGTCGCTCACGAAATTAGAAACCCTGTCACCTGCATCAGCGGAAATCTCGGCTTTTTGTCCAACTACTCGAAAGACATCATGGAGTTGCTGTCTGCTTACGAGCAAATTGTCGGGCCTAGCGAAAAAATTGACGCACTCAAAGCAAACATAGAATTTGATTTTCTGCAAGAAGATTGGCTAGAAATTATCAAAAGTATGAAGGCTTCATCAGAGAGACTGAGGGAACTTGTCACCAGCCTGCACACCTTTTCTCACATGGACGAAACTCACTTGAAAGAAGCTAACCTCCACGAATGTATTGACAGTACGCTGCTAATTATGAAAAGCCGTCTGAAGTACGGGTTTAAAGTAGTTAAAAATTATGGAGATTTGCCTTTGGTCAAGTGTTACTCTGGTCAGTTGAGTCAGGTATTTATGAATATCGTCAGCAATGCGATCGATGCTTTGGAAGAGGTAAAAGGAGAAAAAGGTTTTGTACCTGCGATTACGATTGAAACTGAGGTAATAAACAGTTATGACGGAGACTGCGTTAATTCGGAATTAATCCAAAATTATGTTTTGGGCGATCGACAAAATGCAAAATTGCTATCATCCGCCAGCCAAAATGGGGATTTCAGCCCAGAAGCAGCGGGGGAAAATCCCAATAACGCTTGGATAGCCATCAGAATTGCCGATAACGGGCCGGGAATTCCGCCAGAAATTCAGCGGCGGATTTTTGACACATTTTTTACTACTAAACCAGCGGGTAAAGGTACTGGTTTAGGGTTAGCAATTACCCATCAAATTGTTACGGAGAAGCATAAAGGTAAGTTGAATTTGCATTCTACGCCCGGTACGGGTACGGAATTTGAGATATTGTTGCCGTTAATTTGAAGGCAGAAAACCCGGCGGTTGAAACCGCGTCTATACAAGCAAAACCCGGATGGTGCGCGGGTTGAAGAATGAGTTGTTAAAATTACGTTTTATTCTTCAGTCCGCGCACCATCCGGACATCGTTTGTGTAGACGCGGTTTCAACCGCCGGATCTATTTTCTTCCAATTAAGGTCGAAGCTGAACAGGCATTACCAAGAATGTGGCATTCACTCCGCCCAAAGGCTGAAAAATTACAGGTGCAAGAGCGCCGTTTAATTGCAGTTGAATTTCGGGAGACTGAGCTGTTTTCAAAATGTCAATTAAGTATTTCACGTTGAAAGCAATATCTATGCTGTCTCCCGAAATCTGTGCCGGCATTGACTCTTTACCGCAGCCGACATCTTTAGCATCTACTGACAAAGTAATTTCCTGATTTTCTTCGTCGATGCTGCATTTGAGGATATTATTTTTTTGGTCGGCAAACACTGCAATTCTTTCAACTGCGGCTAAGAGCGATCGCCGCTCAAGAGTAATTTGCCGCTCAAAGGAGGGTGGAATCAACTGCCGGTAGGCGGGATATTGCCCTTCCAAGGTGCGGGTTGTCAGTCGCTGGTCTGCCCATTCAAACACTACTTGACCCTGTTCAAAATGCAGGGTGACGGGTTCAGTCCACTGTCGCATCACGAGCATTCTTTCTACTTCTCGCAATGCCTTAGCGGGAACTGTTACCTCAAATTCTTGTTCGGTTTCTTCACCTTCGGCTTTTTCATTAGCAGTTTGAACTACTGCCAATCTGTGGCCGTCTGTTGCAGCAAATTCTAGGCAATCTTTTAGTACCTTTAAATGCACACCTGCAAGTACCTGTTTTGCTTCGTCGGGGCTAGTAGCAAATAACGTTCCTTTGAGTCCTTCTATCAAGGCTTCGGGCTGCAATTTAAGGATTGTTCCTGCTTCGATAGCCGGTAATTCTGGGAATTCTTCCGGGCCCATGCCTCTGACTTGGTAGCTGCCAGAACTGCAAGTAAGATATGCTACGGTGTCGCCTGCTTCGTCTTCTAAAGTAATCTCTCCATCTGGGAGTCTGGAAACAATATCGTTGAGCAATTTCGCGGGTATGGTAAAACTGCCGCCACCAGTCACTTCTGCTGCAAAGCTGGTGCGAATGCCTAAACTGAGATCGAAAGCTGTTAAGCTAACCCGCTGATTTTCCTCATCCGCTACTAAGAGGACGTTGGCTAGTACCGGATGTGTCGGGCGGGAGGGAACGGCCCGACTTACCAACGAGAGGTTGGCGTTGAGGTCACTTTGGGTGCAAACCAATTTCATGGGAGGTTAATTAACCGGATTTGAGACAAAAGCAAATCGTATCACAGAAAGTCGGCGGGCTGACTTTTCTCTGTCAGGGCTTATTCCTGGGGCTAGACACCGGGTTTCTGGGCAAAATTTTGTGAAGGAAGAAGAAATATACTTATAAATCAGGTTTCTGAGGTTAGTGCGCCGAGGACTAGATTTTTTTTTACTTTATTGAATTATTTTTGTGGCGATCGACCTGTGGAAACTGTGGAAAAATAAAATAATTGCTTACTGTGCTTGAGTTATGGCTAATAAATGCCTGTGGAAAACTTGTGGAAAAGCTGGGAAAAGCCGATCGCCCGCCGATTTTCCCACAACAACTGTTTTGGGCGATCGAGTAAAGTTTTCCACACTATGAGGGCTAATTTTCCACAGGTTTTTCCACAGGCGGAGTCGATCGGGCTTTAAGTTTTGCGGCTGACAACGTTAATTCGATCGCTCAACTGACGCAAAGTTTGAGCCAAATTCGGGTCAGTGTTCCGCAACTGAGCAATTTTATCGCAACTGTAAAGCACAGTCGTGTGATCCTTGCCGCCGAAAACTTCGCCAACTTTTGGCAAACTCAAACCAGTATGCTGCCGAATTAAATACATCCCAATTTGACGGGCAAAGCTAATTTCTCGCCTGCGGGAAATACCCTTCAAATCTTCCACAGAAACATCAAACGCCTCGGCCACAACTGCAATTACCGCATCGGGAGTAGCCTGTACGGTTTCAGTTTGCGGATTCAAAACCGGGGCGATATTCTCAACTGTCATCGGCAAACCGGTAATAGAAAGATATGCTACGGCCCGAATCAAAGCTCCTTCTAATTCCCGCACATTGGAAGCATAGCTAGAAGCAATGTATTCAATCACATCTCGCGGCAGCCTCATATTTTCATATTCAGATTTTTTCTGCAAAATTGCCATCCTTGTTTCTAAGTCTGGCAATTGAATATCGGCAATTAATCCCATAGAAAATCTGGAACACAAACGCTCTTGCAGGCGGGGGATTTGCTGCGGCGGGCGATCGGAAGCTAAAACGACTTGATTTCCGGCTTCGTGCAAAGTATTGAAAGTGTGAAAAAATTCTTCTTGCGTGTATTCTTTGCCTTCGATAAACTGGATATCATCTATTAATAAAACATCCGCTGCTCGATAGTGATCGCGGAAACTTTGCATACTATCTTTGCGAATAGCGGCGATTAAATCGTTAGTGAATTTTTCAGTAGAAACGTAAAAAATTTTGGCGTTGGGGTCGATTTCTAAGCGATAATGACCGATCGCCTGCATCAAATGAGTTTTCCCCAAACCAACGCCGCCGCACAAAAAGAGGGGATTGAATTCTCGGCCCGGAGACTCGGCTACGGCGAGGGATGCTGCGTGAGCCATGCGGTTGTTGGAACCGACGACAAAGCGGGAAAATACGTATTTGGGGTTTAAATGGGCTGGTTTAGGTGGGTGTAGCGAGTGGCTTTCGGGGCTATCGGCGATCGGGGACGGCCAAATCATGGCGGAGTCGTTGCTGCCGCCTGTTTCATTTCCCCCGGCAATTGTCAAGTAGATTTCTACGGGATAGCCGAGAATTTCTTCAACTGCATCGGCAATGATTTTGACGTAATATTTCTGCAACCAATTGCGAGCAAAGGGGTTGGGGGCGCTGACGATCAAACAGTTATTTTCCAGTTGTTCGGCCCTGGCCGTTTTGATCCACGTCTCAAAGCTAGGTCTGCTCAGTTGTACCTGGAGACGTTCAAGTATCTGATTCCACAGACTTTCGAGGGTAATGTCCACTGCTTACCTTTGCCGATCGGCATTTAAGAGATTAATTCTACAGTCTAGAGAGTTTAGTCTTCTGATGCTAAAGTTTAATGGAGTCTGCCGTAGCTTGCGGGGCGGGACGCCATCGCCCAAAAATTTTGTGGCTCTGTGGCGATATAGCAGGTATCGAAGAGCTGCTAGGCAAGTATTTAAATTTGGCAGGAAAGCCTTAAAACGTAGCGATGAAGAGTTCTACTGGCAAATTTTGGAAGCAACCGGCAATTTACGTATTGCTGCTGGTAACGGGAGCCGGAGCCGCCATGTTGGGCGATCGTCTGTCGGTTTCTCAATTAGGTGCAAATTCGGGCGATCCAGGACAAACGGCGCTGCAACCGAGATTGCAAGTGCCTGCGAATACTAAGCCTCAAGCTAGAAAAATCTTACCGTCGGTTCCCTTGTCGGGCGATGCAGCTAATGTGAATTTTATTGTGGCTGCGGTGGCAAAAGTTGGCCCGGCGGTGGTTCGGATCGATGCTTCGCGCCGGGTAAAACCGGAAAATAAAGGGCTGTCGCCGGAGGATTTTTTTGGCGCACAACCGAATTCGGGCGGCCGGGGCGCGATCGAACGGGGCACTGGTTCGGGTTTTGTCATCGGGGCCGACGGCGTGATTCTCACAAATGCTCACGTTGTAGAGGGCGCGGATACGGTAAATGTAACTCTCAAGGACGGCCGCGGCTATCAAGGGCGGGTGTTGGGGGCGGATAAGGTGACGGATGTGGCTGTGGTGAAGATTGAGGCGAATAATCTGCCCGTGGTGCCGATCGGCAATTCTGATAAGCTGTTGCCTGGGGAATGGGCGATCGCGATCGGCAATCCTTTGGGTTTGGACAATTCCGTAACTGCGGGGATTATTAGCGCTACAGGGCGATCGAGTAGCGAGGTGGGCGTACCTGACAAGCGGATCGGTTTTATTCAAACAGACGCTGCAATCAATCCGGGGAATTCCGGCGGCCCGCTGCTGAATGCTTCGGGGGAAGTTATCGGGATGAATACGGCGATTATTCAAGGCGCGCAAGGATTGGGGTTTGCGATTCCGATTCAGGCGGCGCAACAGGTGGCGAAGGAACTGATTTCGACGGGGAAAGTCGAACACGCCTATCTGGGAATTGAAATGGCGACGCTGACTCCAGAGGTTAAGCAGCAAATTAACAGCAATGCTAACAGTAATCTGCGAGTTACAGTCGATCGCGGTGTGGCGATTGTGAGTGTGGTTCCTAATTCTCCCGCAGCCGCAGCAGGTTTGCGCGCTGGTGATGTCATTCAAAAGATTAACAATCAGCCGATTATTCAGTCCGAGGCTGTTCAGGATTTCGTGCAAAATGCTAAGGTTGGCGGCTTGTTGCAAATGGAGATTAATCGGAATGGGCAAATAGTTAATTTGACTGTTAAACCGGGGAGTTTGCCAGTTCAACAAGTTCGATAAATTAAGAAGGAAGAAGGAAGAAGGAAGATTAATTACCAATTCCTCATTACCCATTCCTTTCAGTTTTAGCTCAAACGTAGTCAGATACTGCTGTTTGACGATTAGGCCGAGATCCCCCCTAACCCCCCTTCTTATTAAGGGGGGGACAAGAATCTGCTCAAAGTCCCCCTTGCTTTCGGGGGATGCGAGGGGGATCTGGCCTCGGATAAAAACTAGATTTTTCAATGCTTCCAGGCTTAACTTAACACCAATTACCAAATAACAAATAACCAATAACAAATAACCAATAACAAATAACCAATAACAAATAACCAATAACCAATAACCAATAACCAATAACAAATAACCAATAACTATGGCCGAAATCTTACAAATTTCACAATTAGGAAATCCCGTATTGCGTCGCAAATCGCAATTTGTCGAGAATGTTAAGGACGATCGCATTCAACAGCTAATCGACGACCTGATCTATACCGTCCAAGAGGCGAACGGAGTGGGGATTGCGGCCCCCCAAGCGGCGAAGTGCGATCGCCTGTTCATCGTCGCATCCCGTCCCAACCTGCGGTATCCCCAAGCACCGCACATGGAACCGACAGCGATGATTAATCCCCGGATTATTGGGAGTTCAACAGAAAAAGCCAAAGACTGGGAAGGCTGTTTAAGCATTCCGGGAATTCGGGGATTGGTGCCGAGAAGTAGGGCGATCGAAATTGAATATACTTGTAGAGACGGTAAACTCCACCGACAAGAACTTACAGATTTTGTGGCTCGCATTTTTCAACACGAACACGACCATTTAGATGGCATCGTGTTTTTAGACAGGGTGGAAAATACCCGAGAACTGATGACAGAGGATGAGTACCAGCAGCAATTTGTCAAGCTCCTGTGATAATTGATATAATGGCGATCGATAACACCAGTAATGTTGC
>JBDTEI010000344.1:0-4530 GCA_039922675.1 Microcoleus sp. | reverse complement strand
GCAAAACAATCAAAACAGATTCTTGCAAAAACTCTGCCCGGGCTGTCGCGCTTTCATCGTCTAATTTTAACGCCAATTCAGTTAACTGACTTTGAACTCCGCGAGCTTCAGCGAACATGGCGACTTGTAACTTACTGACAGCAAAAAGACCGACTTTAAGTTTATCCCCAGACTTTTTTCGATAGTAGTAAATACAGTAAGTTATTAATGCTACACCCGCTCCCGAAACAAACAGCCACAACCAAAACCATCCTCCATTCTGAGATAAAGATGGCGAAATCGTATCGTTGCCATAATTATTTTGAGGGGTAATTGGTGCTGGATTAACGGTAGGCTGTTGCTCATCACGGATATTTGGCTCACTGTTATCGGGATTGTCAGAAGATGGCGAACTCCTATCTTTGCCATAATTATTTTTAGTGGTAATTGGTGCTGGATTAACGGCCGGCTTTTGCTCATAACGGATATTTGGCTGACGCTTACCGGGAGTGTCTAAAGATGGCAAATTCCTAGGGGGAGGCCAAGTATTTGTAGGGGTAACTCGTGGTAAAATTCTGGCGGGCTGTGGATTATAACGGGTCTTTGGCTGACTATTACCGGGATTGGAAGGCAATGAAGAACGTGGTACTAACTTATCGGTTTTATCGGTGCGCCGCGGTATAATTACAGTTTTATTTTTTCCCTCATATCGGGGGATTTGAGTTTTAGGTGCGACGACAGGTGCAGGTGAAGCCGGCTTTTCAAAAGAGCCACTGCGAACTCTTCCCCCAGTGTTTCCGCTGTTGCTGGGACGACTGGGACTGGAACTAGAAGAAGTGCCAGATAAGCTATTTCTCGAAGAACTCGAAGAACTCGAAGAACTCGAAGAATTAGAAGAACTCGAAGAACTAGGCGAGGTATTGCTAGAACGGCGGTCAATGGAACTAGAAGAACTGGAGTGCCCGCCACTACTTTCTCCTTCGCTTTCTCCGCTGCTTCTGGCCAAAGCTTCCCGGTTAATATTTAACCATTTGCCGCCGCTGCCAGCAGTTATATTTACAATAACTTCACCGGCAAGCAAAAAGGCGATCGCCGAACAGCACAAAAGTTGATTTTTTAGCATAATTTTCTTTGGGAAAAATACAGTGTTAAATCAAGACGGTTAACAGCGAACAGCCCACAGTCAAAAGTTAATTAATCCGCTAGCAAATCCGGCCGCCTTTGGCGAGTTCTTTCGATTTGCTGTTCCTTGCGCCAGCGAGCAATTTCTGCGTGATTACCAGACAGCAATACGTCGGGAACCTTCAATCCCCGGAAATCGGCCGGCCTAGTGTACTGCGGATAGTCTAAAAGTCCGTCCTCAAAACTCTCAAACTTCAGCGAATCTTCCTTTGCTACAGTTCCCCGCAACAATCGCAAAACCCCATTTATCAAAGCCAAAGCCGGAATTTCGCCCCCGGTGAGTACAAAATCGCCTAGAGATACCTCGCGAGTTACCAAGTGCAGGACTCGATCGTCCACACCCTCATAATGGCCGCAAATCAAAACTAACTGATCGCATTTTGTCGCGAACTCCCGAAACATCGGCTGCTGCATCGGTTCCCCCTGCGGAGTCAGCAAAATCACCTCCCGCCGCGGCAAAACCGGCAGCGACTCCACCGCAGCAAAAATCGGTTCCGGCTTCATCAGCATCCCGACTCCGCCCCCGTAAGGCTCGTCATCGACTCGGTGGTGCTTGTCTGTGGTAAAATTGCGGGGATTGACAAAATTCACCTCAGCAATATTTTTAGCTAAGGCTTTGCCCATTAGTCCCGATGCTAGGGGAGCCTGGAAAAATTCTGGAAATAGGGTAACAACGTCAAAGCGCACAATAATTGGAATTTATTGATATATCCTCTCTAGTTTGACCCGTAGAGGCCGATCGATTTTCAGTAATTGCTTTATTCTTTATAATTCCTTATAATTTCTGAGCATTTTTGTCAGTTAAATTCTCTTCCTTTGTCTGCGAGCCGATTTTGTACCGAAATAATCTGTTCTCACAGGCAGCGGTTGCGAGTAAACTCGCCCCCAAGCAACTGCGCGATCGGCGATGGCACCTCACTCGCACCAAAAAATATTTACTCTTAAAAAGCCCCATTGTATCCACAGCCACGGCAAAATTAAATTTCACATCCACCAGAGGAAGACACACCATGCAGCAGTTGACATCTCAAGCCCTCGAACACAATATTCCCCAGCACACAAAAACCTCGATTATGGTCATCGGGGGAGCCGAAGACAAAGTTCACGGGCGAGAGATTCTGAATACCTTTTTTTGCCGTGCTGGGGGTACAAACGCTCGGCTGGCGATCGTCCCCTGCGCTTCCCGAGATCCCGAAGGAATTAGCAACCGCTACCGCACCATATTTGACGAAATGGGCGTTAGCGCCGTCAAAGTCATTGACATCCGCGAACGGGAACAAGGCGAAAACCCAGTCTGGAAAGATTACTTAGAAGACTGTACGGGAGTATTCATCACAGGTGGCGATCAACTGCGGCTCTGCGGGCTGCTGGCGGACACCCCGCTGATGGAAAAAATTCGCGAATATGCTCTCTCGGGCAAGATTACCCTCGCCGGCACCAGCGCGGGTGCTGCGGTGATGGGATATCACATGATTGCAGGCGGCGGCAGCGGTGCGTCACCGAATAGATCTTTAGTAGATATGGCAAACGGACTTAACATTATTCCCGAGATCATCGTAGACCAGCATTTTCACAACCGTAACCGCATGGCTCGCTTGCTGTCGGCTGTGGCTTGCCATCCCGATCGCCTCGCTATTGGTATTGACGAAGATACTTGCGCCTTGTTTGAGGGAGACGATACTATAAAAGTTCTGGGTAAAGGCACTGTGACTATTGTTGATTCTAGGGAAAACTTTTATACCAACGAGTCTCAAATAGGAGCGACAGAACCCTTAAGTCTGTTCAATATGCGCTTGCACGTTCTGTGTCACGGAGATTGCTACAATATGCCCCTGGGCAAACCAATGCCATCGGCAGCCTGTTCCGAGTCGGGCTGGCCTTTGGAATGCCGCACAGCCAACTAACGCAGAAGATCAGAGTCATCGATCGGGCAGAAATTATGCGGCATTCCGACCGAATAATTGATACAACAAAAGGATGTATTTCCAACCAGCCACGGGCTGACGCCAGAAGGCAGAATCACAGAAAATTCTACCTTCTGCCTTCTAGTTTTTTCCTCCCATTGACCTGTAATTCTTTTTAGCCGATCGCTGGGGCATGAATTTTTAAAGCTGGCGACCTATAACTGGAAATTCAATGCCAAACTGTTCGCAGCGAACAGTCGATCGAGCAATCTAGATCCAAATTGAATAAATGCTGCAATTACCTATAAGATTTAGCGACCCATACCCCTGTAACTGCCATGAAAATACTTAAAATCCAGACCTTACGCGGCCCTAACTACTGGAGCATCCGACGCAACAAACTCGTCCTCATGCGTCTGGATTTAGAGGAGTTGGCAGATAAAACCACAGCGCAAATTCCTGGCTTCTACGAAGGATTGACCGCCGCGCTGCCGAGTTTGAACGAGCATTATTGTTCTCCCGGCCATCGGGGAGGCTTCCTGCAACGTGTCAGAGAAGGCACGATGATGGGACACGTAATCGAACACGTAGCCCTAGAACTTCAGGAAATGGCAGGAATGGCCGTCGGATTCGGTCGCACCCGCGAGACTGCCACCCCAGGAATTTACCAAGTAGTAATCGAGTATCAAAACGAACAAGCAGGTCGGTACGCCGCCCGGGCGGGCGTGCGGATGTGCCAGAGCATTGCCGATACAGGCTCTTATCCAGCAGCGGAATTAGTCCAAGATTTGAGAGACCTCAGAGAATTTGCTTTGTCGGCAGCCCTCGGGCCGAGTACCGAAACCCTGATTAAGGAAGCAGAAGCGCGCGGGATTCCCTGGCTGCCATTGAGCGCCCGGTTTATGATTCAACTCGGCTACGGGGTTCACCAAAAGCGGATTCAGGCAACTCTGAGCAACCGCACGGGAGTTTTAGGGGTAGAACTAGCCTGCGATAAGGAAGGTACAAAAAATATCCTCGGTGCTGCTGGCGTGCCGGTTCCGAAAGGGACGGTGATTAATTATATGGACGAACTGCGCGGGGCGATCGAAGATGTCGGCGGTTTTCCGATCGTCCTTAAACCGCTAGATGGCAACCACGGACGCGGAATTACGATCGACATCAACTCCTGGGAAGTAGCAGAAGAAGCCTACGACTTGGCCAGCGCAGCATCGAAAACCAAAAATGTGATTGTTGAGCGCTATTACACCGGCCGCGACCACAGAGTATTAGTAGTCAACGGGCAAGTCGTAGCAGTTGCAGAACGAGTCCCCGCTAACGTTGTGGGAGATGGCAAGTCTACAGTAGAACAGCTCGTTGCAGAAGTAAACCGCGACCCGCAGCGGGGAGACGGACACGACAATGTACTTACCCGGATCACGATCGACAAATTGACCCTGGATTTGCTGCAAAAACAAGGCTACGC
>JBDTEI010000343.1:0-3811 GCA_039922675.1 Microcoleus sp. | reverse complement strand
AATCTCTAATTCCCATCCAGGATATCGATAAACCTGCGAATTCCTATAAATCCGATTGAGGATAAAAAAATTATGTCTGAACGAGCTTTAATCACTGAAAACCCAGAGATACCAACTTCAGCGCCAGAAACTCGCATTGGCAATGAAATTGTAGAGTTTCTCAGTGTAATTCAGCAAACTCCGAGAGAATATTGGCCTAATTTGCTTAAAATGATGCGGTTATTTCGGGAAACTGTGACAGTTAAGCCCGGATTATCGGAACCCGCCGAAACACCTGAAAACTTAAATTTCACTAAACTCTCGAAGGAGGAAAGGATAAAAAGAAATCAACCTTTGATCGGATTATTGCGATCGTGGCGAGAAGAAGGAGCTCATGATGATGAACAACCAGAAAGTATCGATCCTTTACAGCAGCACGAAGCTCTGAGCAAGCTGTTACAGTCTTGGGTAGACGATGGAGATGAACAGGAACAAACAGAAAGTGCTGAAGTTCTCTACAAAGCACTAGAATAAAATCCGGTGCATATATAGTCCATGAGCAGAATAGTGTTGTTGGATTCTGGGCCTTTAGGAATTGTTACAAATCCCAAAGCCGCCTCTCCTTTATATCAAGAGGGTAAACTCTGGCTGCAATCTTTGCCGCTAAAAGGTTACATTGTAATGCTTCCTGAAATTGCTGACTATGAGGTAAGGCTTGATTCTGGCGGCTCAAGCAATATTGGAAGCAAATCTAGGAGATGAGGTGGTGATTGCTACCACAAAGGTGGGACATTTGTCTAAGTTTGTGGATGCTCGCGACTGGCGATCGATCTCATGAAGCTGGATTATCAGATAAAAAATTCACCAAAAGCCCGTTAGCGAAGCTTGCAGAAGCCGATCGCACTTACGCAGTGCCTGATATACTTCAACTACAGATATTTTTACAGACACCGTTAGCGAGATCAACAGCATGGTGGAAACAGCGGACACAATGGAAAAAACGGACGATCGCACGCAAACCCGGTTTTGGGGTAAAGTTACAGTCATAGACGCGGGCGATCGTTACAAGATCAATCGCATCGAAGTCAAACCGGGGCACCACATCCGCACCCAAATGCACTATCACCGCAGCGAGCACTGGGTTGTCGTCTCGGGAACCGCTAAAGTTATCTGCGATGACAAAGAGACGATTCTGATGCAGAAACAGTCAACCTACGTTCCCATGAATACGGCTCACCGCGTGGAAAACCCAGGCGTGATTCCCCTGGTGATGATTGAAATCCAAAATGGCGAATATCTCGGAGATGATGACATTATCCGTTTCCCGCAAGACTCTGAGGACGAAGATTGATCCGGCAGCTTAACGGAAAAGTAAAATTACAAGCAATTAAAATTATAGGGGCAATTTCGGAAATTGCCCCTACATTCTTATATTAAGCTTGTTAAACACTAGAGTCTGATATAGCAATTGGCGATCGTCCTAGGGTAAAGCAGCGTTTTTTAAATCTACATCTGCCATATTGGCATCCTTTAAATTAGCACCAGTCAAGTCCGAACCGTTCAAATTAGCACCAGTCAAATTAGCACCGGTTAAATTTGCATCTCGCAAGTTAACCCCCATCACATCCATTCCAGACAAACTGCCACCTCGGAGGCTGATATTCCCTAGATTCGCGACAGACTGACGGGCATTTTTCAGGTTCGCACCAGCCAAATTAGCACTTTCTAAATTTGCACCGACTAAATTAGCGCCGGTGAGGTTGGTATTTTTCAAACTGGCAATTACTAAACCAGCCAGACTCAGGTTAGCGCGAGTCAAATCAGCACCCTCCAAATTTGCCCCGTGGATTGTAGCCCCAATTAGGCTCGCACCTTGCAATTTAGCTTGTGTCAGATTTACCTGGTTTAATTTGGCTTCGTTCAAATTTGCACCGCTCAAATTTGCACCGCTCAAATTCGCACCGCTCAAATTCGCGCCGCTGAGATCCTTACCAGCAAGCTGCGCTCCTGTCAAGTCACATTTGCTGCAATTGTTAGTTTCTAATAATTGCTTGACTTGTGATACGTTTTCTGCTTTTACTCCAGAAGTAAAACCCATCGCAATTAGCAGCCCTGTTGTTGTTAAAATTCCAAATTTCATATACTCACCCTCAGCGATATCTCTCTCTCTAATAATATCCAACATTTTTTGAGAGAGTTGGGTGATCGGTCTCCTCCATAAACTGTGACAATCATCACCCTATTGTGCACAAGATATGATATAGTTATGAACGTTTCAAATCCTAAAATTTATTGTAAACAATTATTGCTTTTTCAGGAACCAAAAGGGAAAGGATTGCGTCGGTTCTAGACGGACACCACTGATGTTGTTCTGAGCAAAAGTATAGTCCTTATCCTGCCAAAGAGGGATGAAAGGTACATCTCTACCTAGTATGTCCTGAATTTCGCCAAACAAAGCTTTGCGGGTTTTGGGGTTTGGTTCTTTGCGTTGCTTGTCGATCAGTTGATTTACTCGATCGCTATAATAAAACGAACCCTGACCCTGACTCGCACCCTTTTCGCACCCGGTGGCCGCCGAACCCGTCGCACAATCCAAAAACGGCTGAATATAATTGTCCGCGTCAAAAAAGTCGGCGTACCAATCCACTAACACCGCAGGATAAATCCCCTTCTCTATATTCTGAAATAAAGTCGGAGATTCAACGCTGTTAACTTCTACCTGCATAATCCCGTCCATTTTGAGTTGGGCTAAAGCTTTGATCGTACTCGCCACTAACGCTCGCTTTGTGGAACCAGTAGGATGCCAAAGTTGCAGAATAAACGGATTGGCGGCCGAGTATCCCGCTTTGGTTAACAATTCCTTGGCTTTGGCTGTGTTAGCGTCGCCGTACATTTCTTTAAACACCGGCTTGTTAACGTCGAAGGTTGTGGGAATCAGACTGTACAGTGGCTGCGCTTGTCCCCGCAGTACGCGATCGTTAATCAGGGGGCGATCCATCGCCGAGGCGATCGCCTGTCTCACTTCTAACTTATCCAGCGGTGGAGACTTGATATTCAGCGTCATATAACTAACTGTACTGCTTTCCCCGGCGATTTCCTGCCATTTCCCTTTTTTCGAGCCCTCGTCTAAGCTGCGAACTTGGTCTGCATCCAGAGATAAATAAGCCACATCGATCGCACCAGTCCGAAAAGTATTAAACAAATTTGACGAACTAGAAAGTAGTAACAAATCAATTCCTGGATTAACAGGTTTTCCCCCCCAATACTTATCGAATGCGTCAAACTTGAGAGAATCGCTGCCGTACTTCGCCAGTTTATAGCGTCCAGTTCCCACAAATGTATCCGGTTTAAATTTACCTTCTCCAATCTCGTAAGCTTTCGGAGAAATTGGACAAAGGCCGGCAAATGTCAGCAGGGAAGGAAAAGCAGCAAAAGGCTTTTTGAGTTGAAAAGTTAATTCGTATTCGCCCGTCGCTTTCACCGATTCTACTGCATCGCCCAGCAAGAAAGATGGACGGCCGCCATTTTTGATAAACCGCTGCAAGGAAAATTCCATTGCTGCGGCGTTAAACGGTGTTTCGTCGTGAAAAATCACGCCTTGACGCAAGGGAATTGTATATGTCAATCCGTCTTTGCTAACTTTTGGCATTGCGGTGGCCAAGCCGGGGATTAACTCAGTAGTTCCCGACTTGTAAGTGTAGAGAGTGTCGCCCAAGTTGCGTAGCAGTTGTCCTGATATAATTTCGTAAGCGTCGGCGGGGTCGATCGTCCGTAATTTCAAGGTTGTGCCAATCGTGACGCGATCGTTTTGGGGCGAATTGGGCGATCGAGA
>JBDTEI010000342.1:0-4944 GCA_039922675.1 Microcoleus sp. | reverse complement strand
GATTTAGTGGCACGCTTATTGATGTTAGGTTGACTAGATTCCATAAAAAAATAATTTCTGCATCTTCTAGGGGTCGGTAACAGCCCGGTGGCAATATTGGCAATTCGGGCCGCTGCAATTGAATCGGGCCAATAGCTGTGCGGTGCAGGCGCACCACGGGATATCCCAACTGTTCGGCGGTTCGTCGAATCTGTCGGTTTCTCCCTTCTGATAGAATGACTTCTAACAGAGTTTTGTCTCGCGCGCGATCGATAACTCTAACTTGCGCGGGCAAAGTTTTTCTCCCCGACAAGATGATGCCCTGACGCCACGCTTGCAGTATGGGCTCCGGGGGATCGCCGAGTACCCAAACCTGATAAGTTTTGGCGATCGAGTGACGCGGATGGGTTAAACAAAATGTCAGCTTACCATCATTGGTGAGCAAGAGGGCGCCGGTGGAATCTGCATCTAAGCGTCCTACGGGGTGGATGCCTTGACCAGAGCGCAGTTTGGGTTCAAGCAGGTCAAGAACTTTCGATCGAGCTCTCGGATCGCTGCAAGTAGAAACTACGCCTGCCGGTTTGTTGAGCAACAGATAGATCTCTGCTGGTCGATCCGTTGGTTTCACTGGGACTCCATCGACTTCGATGAAATCGCGATCGGGATGGGCTTTTTGTCCTAAACGAACAATATTGCCATTAACTCGGACTCGTCCAGCTACAATCATTTGTTCTGCAAGACGGCGAGAGGCAATGCCCCACTGAGCGAGGATTTTTTGCAGCCTTTGATCAGACATGACGGGAGTATAGAAAGCCCCAACACCCGAGCGGTGGGGGGGAGGAAATACGACACAGTTAATGGATTAACCTTACTACTAATGCTCAATTACTGGTTGGGAATAAATTATAATGCTTGCTAACCAATCCTTACAGGGCGTTGCGCCTCAGCAGATTGTCGTTATGACATAACCCTGATTATTGTGCAAAAACTACGAGGAAAAGACTCGCGACAGGCTATTGCCTGCACTGGTGGTTTGTTGCTGATTTAAGATGTGTGGGTCTAACCCGATTATTCACCAACACTACCATAAAACCGGTACTGCTGGTTAATTTTATACGCTCGATCGCGAAATTTACCTCGGGATCGCACAAATCTCCAACTCAGGAGAGATCCTGAGGGGGGAAAGGGTGAGAATTTTTCTGCTTCAGGCGTTGCTGATTCCAGATTTCTGCTTGCTTCTGGAGTTAATAGGAGTTGGCAGATCAACCCGGTTGCTTGATAGAACGTGGGTTGAGGGCGATATATCTGTGTGGGAAGCAGGTTGGTGAGGTCGGATGTGCGAGTCCTAGTTAAATTTTTGTGCTTGAATATTAAGGTTTGTATTCTGAAATTGTTTATGACTGTCGATCGCAACTCTCTTTTATTTGACAATAGAGCTGGCGCTGCTGGCTCTGGTGAGACTGCTAATCTCGGTGAAGAAGCGGGGACACCGCCGCCGAGTCAAGGCAGCCGGATCGCGAGTTCGGTGCTGTCTCCGGCGGTGCAGTTGCTGCTGCGATCGCAAGTTCAGCAGGTTGACGAGTTGAAGGTAAAAATTGAGGGGAGCGATCGACAAATCTTTAGCGGTGCGATCCCCAAAGTAACGGCAGCCGCTCGCGGTGTCGTGTATAAAGGATTACACCTAACAGAAGTTGCGTTAGAGGGCTGTGGAATTCGCATCAACCTCGGTCAAGCTCTCAAAGGCAAACCCCTGCGCCTGCTCGAATCGGTTCCCGTGACCGGCATTTTGAGGCTCAGTCAAGAAGATTTAAATGAGTCGCTGAAAGCCCCTTTGCTAGCTGATGCTTTGAGCGAATTTTTGCTGCCAATGCTGCCGCTGACAGATCGGGAAAAGTCGCTGAAGTTGCAAAATTCGCAGATAAAAATTGAGGCGGGTTTGTTGACGCTTTCGGCGGCAATTTTGCGCGCTGGCGGTACACAAATTCCTTTGGTATTGCGGACTGGTTTGCGGATAGCCAGCGGTCGCGAATTGATGTTTGAAGCACCAGAAATCGAAGTGGATGGAGAATTAAAGAGCAGTGATTTCAATGATTTTAAAATTGATTTCGGGCCGGAAGTTGAGATTGAGGAGTTGATTTTGAGTCCGGGGGAGATGGTTTGTCGGGGCTCAATTAGAGTTTTGCCTTAGCCGGAACTCGCCCAATTCGATCGCGCTTGTCAAAAGAAAGACTCGATCGCGGGCAACAGTAAAGTCACAAAATAGTAGACTAAGGGTGCGGTAAAAACATAACTGTCGGTGCGATCGAGAATGCCGCCGTGACCGGGGATCAACTGTCCCGAATCCTTAACGCCGGCGTCTCGCTTCATCATCGACTCAGTTAAATCTCCCAACAGGCTAGCAACGCCAATCAACAGACCAAAAGCAGCCCCAGTATACGGCCACCCTGGCCATTGTAAATACCAAGACCCGGCGGCGGCCACGGCGATGCTGCCGCAAACTCCAAATACGGCACCTTCAACGGTTTTTTTGGGGCTAATGTGGGAGAGGCTAGTGCGGCCGAAGAATTTGCCAACAAAATAAGCGCCAATGTCAGCGGCCCAGATGCAGAGGAAAGCCAGCAGCAGCGAAGTCAATCCTAAAGATATATTGCTGGAACTTGTCCAAGGCTGCGCTGGGTAAATGTTAACGGGCAAATTGCTTGCTACTATTTGCGAAAATTGGGTTGTAGCAAGATTTGCTGGGTCGAGACCGACTCGCAGCCGTACCCAATAGCTGGGCAAATAACCGCCGTAGAACAATCCTAAAATTGAGGAGGCAATATCGGCAATCGTCGATAATTTAGGTTGGAATAATAGGTAGAAACAGATTAAGGTTCCGGCGAGGGGAAACATCGCGTCTACGAGTTGTGGTGCGAGGGCGGCAGTAATTAGCAGGCCTTGACTGACAGCTAAGGTAGTTTTGGCAGCGGGTGCAATGCCTTTAGCCCGGGCTAATTCAAAGTATTCTAATTGACCGAGGTAGACGATGACGCAAAAGCCGAGGGTGAAGTACCATCCCCCCATAATAATCATTCCCAAAGCAAGGGCGATCGCAACTATTCCACTCAGGATACGAGACCAAGGCATAAAATGAATTTCTCTTGCAGACGGTGGCGGGTCAGTCGATGTTAGATTTTAGATTTTAGATTTTAGATTTACAAGCGCAGATGAATCTGGGAGGTTGAACTAGGGTCTAAAATTTTCGGGTGTTTGCGACGATTGTCGGGGGCTGGTCTCCGTTTTTGGGCGGTGTCATTTGATTTGGGATTTAGGAGGCAAAAATTGTTAAGGTATGGGTTCTTCCCTTGTACGGCCAACCCCCATCCCGAACCGGCGCTCCAAAATCTATTATTCAGGCGGTCAATCCAGCTACGGTCGCCCTTATTCTAAGTATGAACGTTAAGCGAACGTAAAAAAGGTTAAGAATTACATTTAGTCTTTAATCCTGAGTGATACAGATACTTTAAGCCCGGATAGCCTCTGGCCCCACATCATCATCTTTGATGTGGTGTGTGAATATCTTAGTCTAATGACGGATGACGGATGACTAATCCAGCTTTTCGCCGCTGAGAATAAATATGGGATTGACGGCGGCAAAGGTTTGACTGAGGCCGCGAGTCTCCAAGCGGTTGACGGCGGACTGGACGACTTCGATGTTGCGGACTTGTAACTCGGCGAAGCTTTCGGAAAGGGCGTAAAGATTTTCTAAATTCGATGCTGTGGCGACAACTCGACCGTGGGGCTGCAAGTACCGCCAGACTTCCTTGAGAATCTTTTTAATGGGGCGACCTCCTTCGATGCAGACTCGGTGGGGGAGTTGGGACAGGTTTTCGAGGCATTCTGGGGCACTACCTTCTATTACTTCTACGTTGTTGAGCTCGAATCGATCGCAATTTCGGCGAATCAAGCTTGCTACTTCTTCGTCCCTTTCTACGGCGATAATCCGACCTTTGGGACACAGCAAACCTGTTTCTACGGCGATCGTACCAGTACCTGCGCCGATGTCCCATACCACTGAGTCTGCTTGGAGCCGCAGGTGGGAGAGTAACAAGAGTCGGACTTCTCGCTTACTCATGGGAATTCCCGGTAAACGTTCAAATAAATCGTCTGGGATACCAGGAGTGACGTAGGGCCAAAGCATAGTTGTATTTTTAATGGAAGGAAGAAGGTTTCCGAAGGAAGAAGGAAGAGGGAAGAGGGAAGAGGGAAAAAGGAAGAGGGAAGATTTTTTCCATTTCCTACTATCCTTATTTCCCACTATCTCCATCTTCCCAGCCTTAATATTTACTCTCGCACAACTTTGAGAGTTTGGAGGCGGGGATCGCTGCAACCTGTGATTTTGCCGCCGGCTGCAAGGATGTGTTGCAGGTAGTCAAGGGCTTGTGGGGTAATGATTTCACCGGGCATCAACACGGGTATTCCTGGCGGGTAGGGACAGATGAGTTCGGCGCCCAGGCGATCGACTGCTTGGTCTACTACTACGGTTTCCGCCGGGGAAAAGAAGGCCTCGCGGGGGGACAGTGGGGGAGTGGGAGAGGGGGAAAATCTTGCTTGTTGCTTGTTGCTTCTTCCTGCAAGATCCCTCCGTTAAATCCCGCACATTGCTCGTTGCCGAACTTGCTTCTTTCTGCTAATAGCGTAAAAGCTTTAACTAGATTTTCGATATCTGTTTCTGTATTTCCCAAACTGATAATAAATGTGAGATGTTGCGGCATTGGTAATTCTGCGGTGACTGCAAGTTCCGAGTGCAGAATTTCATCGGCGGCAAATCCTGTAATTCCCAAGTCGGATACTTTTACTGTTAGCCTGGTTCGATCTAAAGCGGCAAAACCGGGTGTGTTTAACGGTTCTAAAACAGATAAGCCGGGAATTTGACTAATGTGCGATCGCGCTTTTTCTGCTAAATATAAAGTTTGCGCCATTAAC
>JBDTEI010000341.1:0-3724 GCA_039922675.1 Microcoleus sp. | reverse complement strand
TTATACTCGTGTTGCTGATTAGCCTCGGTGCGGGATTTGGTGTGTGGATGTCGGTATTGGCGATCGCACAACTCAAGCAAATCCTACCAAGAATCAAGCAACGGCTACCTTTCCGTTGACAGATGACAGTTGACAGTTGACAGTTGACAGTTGACAGCAAGATTAGTAGGGTGTGTCGCGATCGATCGTATCCAAAACAGACGAAATATCGATCGAGCGACGCACCAGTAACAGACAATAGACCTCTTGCAGAAATCTTCGACTCATAGAGCAACCGCAGATATCGGGCAGATAAACACCGATTGACGCAGATGGTTTCAGGGTATTTTCGGATTTTTGCAAGAGGTCTATTAACTTTCCATACTTGGTATTACTTCTCGGAATCGCCGCGATCGGACTTGTCAAAAAACGCCGTTAGCGAACTCCAAGCCGACTTAGCCGTCTCCTTCAATCGAACACCAATCGACTCAATTTCCCCAACCACAACGTGCCAATTCTTTTCCGTTTCCTTCTGAATGTGATCGACAGCTTGATCAATGCGATCGCGTTCGATAAATTTATTTTGTTCCACCGCTTCTCGCGCTTGTCGCACCGCTTTCAAATAAGCTTCGCGGCTGACTTCGCCGGCATCTTGCACCTGCGCTTGAGCCCGCGTTTTAATCGCATCAACCACCAGCCAATTTTTCTCAGATTCCTTTTTGAGTAGGCTGACAGCCTCAGTCATTCTCTCTTTGGCGATCGTCTTATTTTGTTCGATCGCACCCGAAGCCTTTTGGAGGGCTTTCAAATAAGCTTCGCGAGTGAGATCGCCCGCTGCTTGGACTTCAGCCGCGGCGCGTTTCTTAATTGCGTCAAACAAAGCGGCAGTTTCGGCGATCGTCTCCGGTGTCGCATCGGGCATCTCCTTTTTGACGATCGCCGTCGTTTCGGGAGTGGCCTCTACGATTGTTACTTCTGTTACTTCAGTCAAATTTGGATCAGTCATTGCGATCGTCTCCTTTTGTAATCCGCAAACGCAGACTTTGTATGTGTAGCGCCAGAACTCATCCTGGCATTTCAAACTTTGTACCTGTAACACCAGAACCCATACTGGCTTTTAAAACTCGCGATGTGTAGCGCCAGAATTTATTCTAACATTTAATAAGAACCAGGCAATTCTTGTTCCAGCTTCATCAAATTTTCAATCCTGGCTTCCGTAGTTGGATGAGTCGAAAACAGACTTCTAAACCAATTACCAGCAGACGAATTCACAATCAACAGCGGTGCAAAAGCTGGATTACCATCGAGAGGCATTTGGCGCGCGCCGCTTTCCAACCGCTCCAAGGCCCTCGCCAAAGCCCTTGGATTGCCCGTTAACCGGGCAGCGCCCGCATCCGCCGAAAACTCTCGCGTGCGTGAAATGGCTAGCTGAATCACCGAAGCAGCCACCGGAGCGAGGATAATTGTCAGCAGCAACCCTACAGGATTCGGGCCGTCGCGATCGTCCCGGCCACCCCCAAACCACATACTGTAACTCGCCATTTGCGCCAACCACGAAATCGCCCCCGCCACCGTCGCCGCCACTGCTTGCGTCAGCGTGTCGCGGTTGTTAATGTGAGTAAGTTCGTGGGCGATAACTCCTTCGAGTTCGTCTTCTGACAGCATATTCATAATGCCTTCAGTCACTGCAACCGCCGCGTGTTCGGGATCGCGCCCGGTAGCAAAAGCGTTAGCAGACTGAGTAGGAATCATGTAAACTCCCGGCATCGGTAAATTAGCGCGCTGCGAAAGTCTTTCCACCATTGTATAAAGTCCCGGCGCTTGGCTGGCAGTTACCGGCACAGCCCCGTAAGCCGCCAAAGCGATTTTATCCGAGTAAAACCAAGAACCTAAGTTCATGGCGGCGGCCAAACCAATGCCGATAATTGCACCACCCGAACCGCCGATTACCCAATAGCTAACGGTAATTAACAGCGCACTTAACAAGCCTAACAAAGCAGCAGTTTTAATTTGATTCATTTCGGGACTCTCCCTCAAAGCACTAGATTAAGCAATTATGTCGATCGACATTCAATAGTTGTTTGCAAAAATCCGAAAATACCCTGAAACCATCTGCGTCAATCGGTGTTGCATCTGCCCGATATCTGCGGTTGCTCTATGAGTCGAAGATTTCTGCAATCTTGTCTAATAGTTGTTTGCATTGGATTTTCCCGCCACCAACAACCCGGTTTCTAGTCCAGTATTTGGTGACATCACAGATAATTCTCCGCTATTGGTTTTTTTTGCCTCAGTTCCATTACATTTTATCTACCAAAGTTGAGTTCGTGTGTAGGATACCGCCAACTTGCAGGTACGGTTTAGCGCACTTGAATTTTCGATAAGTCGCTCCACATCAAAATACACAATACCAAGCAGCCCGGTTTCTAAACACGGTAAAATTTTGAAGTTTAATCCTTTAAATTTTCCAACTGCAACTCTCCGCCATCGCTCGCATATAATAAGTGGTGAGATTTTTGGGCGTGCAGCCAAGATTCAGGAAATTTGTATTGAGATAGGAGGATATCTTCGATCGCGACTTTCATCTGATGCGCGCAGATATCCGGCGGCACTTTGCCTGTGCCCGTACCCATACCGGGAATAGCGATCGTTTCAATGATATGTTTGACCGGCGTTCCGTCTGGAACAGTGCCATATTTTACGAGAGTTAAAATAGCCCTGGTTGCTAGATAGACATTTACTGTCTCTGTTAAAATTGTGGGAACGCGCATTGTTGGGGCAGCTATTAAATAGGGAATTTCATCATGATATGTGTCTATAACTTCTGCCACTCCTACTAATAGTTCGCCGTGATGCCGAGTCTGAATTAGTTTTTGGAGGCGTTCTTGAACGTGATTTCCAAAATATTCCGAAATTGCTAAATCTAAGCCGCCGTCCATGAAGCCAAAACTATTGGTCGGACTCACAATCGCATCGCATTTTACATCAAAGATTGAGCCGCAGTAGATCTTGACGTTTTCAATATTGCCGCAAGTTTTTGCCCAGGCTCTAACTAATTCATCCTCTGCCGCAGCTAACACAATTTGCATACATACTCTCTATCATTAAATTGGCGATCGCCAATTTAATGATACAATACTTTGCATGAGTCCGCTGAATCTCAATTCCAACTCGCAAATCTTCAATAGCTGTATACTGCAACACCCGAATCTCCGCCATCCGATCGCCATTAGTTTCGGTGCAATTGCCGGCACATTGAGCCGGTATTATATCACCTTGTGGTTTGCTAACCGTTTCGGGACGGCTTTTCCCTACGGAACTTTTTTTATAAACGTGACTGGTTGCTTGGCTATGGGATTTTTGATCACCCTGGTTTTTGAACGGGTGCCGGCTGTTCCGTCGGAGGTGCGGTTAATGGTAGCAACGGGCTTTTTGGGAGCTTATACTACTTTTTCGACTTACTGTTTAGAGACAAATGTCTTGTGGCGCGATCGAGCTTACAGGTTTGCTACTTTGTACTGGGCTGGGAGTGCCATACTCGGAGTAATCGCCGTTCAATTAGGTGTGATGATAGCTCGGCTAGGAAAATAGATCGAATCAGTTTGTGCCAACAATACCAGCTCAAAAGAACAATTTAACTGCCAGGAAAATCCCCGCCCCGATCGCATCAGCGATTCTAAATCTATTTTCCTACTCATTTATTTATTGATCAATCAAGCCACTAACCGGAAACAGACAAGCAGCCACC
>JBDTEI010000340.1:0-4899 GCA_039922675.1 Microcoleus sp. | reverse complement strand
GGCATGACAATCGCCTGCGCGCCGCGTTCGCCCAACACAATGATATCGCCCGTTTTCTCGCGGACAATTCCCGTACCCAGCATTGCGCCTAAGAAGTCGCGGTGAGAAGCTGTATCGAACAGGAAATTGCCAGCTATTTCTACCGCAGCAATGCTAACACTCGCCGAGTCGATCGGGATTTCCGATCTGGCGATCGCAATTCTTTGTCTTTCAGCTTGCGGGTAGCCGCCCCAACCCACTAATTCCAGATCAGTTAAGCGCTTAAATACCGTCATAGTGTCCGCCAACTCCGGCGGCGACAGAAAATCAGTCAGAGTAACTTCCCAAGTTTTAATTGCTTGTTCCGCTTGATCGATCGCCCGCGCCACACTTTCACGATTTTCGATGCCTTTTAACAGTTCTTCTCTTTGTAACATCAGTCAATTTTAGATTCTAATTTGAAATTGCCAAACCTTGCTGTCACTAAAAAGTCTACTTTTTAAACAGTCGCACTACTTTAATTATAGTCTAAAATCGTCAAATCAGGATATGATGAATTTTGTTGCTGGTAAAGCTGATTTGATTAACACGATCGTTGTACCAAATGGTTTGTAGTGCGGACTTAAGTCCGCTCTTAAAATGCGGACTGAAGTCCGCACTACGAACCTTGCTACCGGACATTAGACCTCTTGCAAAAATCTTCGAGTCATAGAGCAACCGCAGATATCGGGCAGATAAACACCGATTGACGCAGATGGTTTCAGGGTATTTTACGATTTTTGCAAGAGGTCTATTATATTAATCAGCGATCGCGCATTCTCAAATTTTACAGTTTATTCTTCGTCTTCACCCGCATATATAGCTCTTCCATCGCCTCAATAAACGAACCATCCTTCTGCCAAAAAGCCGGAAAATCTCCCTGTTTCTTCACTACGATCGCACTTACCCCACTTTGCACCCCCACCTCAATCGTCTGCGGCAACCGCTTCGCACCGTGCCAAAACTCTCTCAGGCTGATTGTTTGCGCTTCATTTGCGATCGCCCGCGTGTAATAGGAATTCACCGCCACAGGGGCCGCTGCATCCGCCGTCAACTCAGCAGAAAGCGCCATTCCCAAAGGCGTTTTTGCCAATTCGCGGTGCAGCACTTCCTTAGAAAGTCCCCGTAATTCAAACAGTAAAAACGGATCTTTGTCCAATTCGGCCGCCACCAAATAATAAACTCCCGCAATATGTTTGCAGGGATTACTATAGTCTGGACAAGAGCAAGTCGTTTTAAAATCCTCACGGCTGCTGGGTAAAAGGTGCAATCCGAAGGGTGAAAAAGCCTTTTCAATATTGTCGGGCATTTCGTTGAGCAACAGCCGGGAAATGAAACTGGCTTTCGATGCCATTTGGGCGATCGCCACTTTCCACTTTGCCTGACTAATCGGCTCAAACTCAATTTGAGTTGTGTAAAGCGGCTCCTTATAAACCCCAAAATAAGGATTAACCGAGCCTCTCACCTGTGCCATAACTAAGCCATCATTCATGCCAAAGCTTTTTACCTTACCATTCTTTGCATAGGAACGTCCCCGCCCCAGTCGTCCAGAATCGGTAAACTTTTCCAGCGCGCTGATAAATTCATTACCCCACCAAGTCCGAGTAAATTGTGACATAAGCTGTTCTGCATTTAAATTGTATATTTCGATGAATCTCAAAAATCCTCTCTCACTCTTCACCCTGAGCGAAGCCGAAGGGCCACTCTCCCCCTCTCCCAATCTCCCCCTCTCCCCCTCTCCTAATCTAAAACCGCATTTTTATTCAGCCTAATTAACTTCTTAAATGCCTCATTATCCAACTCAGTCAACCATGATTCATCAGCACCAATAATTGACCCTGCCAATTTCTTTTTGTCCTCAATCATTTGGTCAATCTTTTCTTCCAAAGTGCCAATTGCCACAAACTTATGCACAAACACATTTTTTTCCTGTCCAATCCGAAACGCCCGATCCGTAGCCTGATCTTCCACCGCCGGATTCCACCAGCGATCGAAATGAAACACGTGATTGGCTTTTGTCAGCGTAATTCCCACACCGCCCGCCTTCAGTGACAAAATAAATACCGAAGGCTCTGATTCTGGATCTTGAAACTCTGAAATCATCCGTTCCCGTTTTTCGCGACTCGTTCCCCCGTGGATGTAATAAGTGTTATAATGTAAAGTCTGTTTGATGTATTTTTCCAACGCACTTCCCAATTCAGTAAACTGCGTAAATACCAATAAACTTTCGCCTTCCGCTTAGACTTCTTCAATCATTTCGATCAGCCGTTCCAATTTGTGCGATCGCTCCGGTGTAAACTCACTTCCATCCTGCAAAAACTGGCGCGGATGGTTGCAAATTTGTTTCAGCTTCAGCAGCGTCGCCAAAATCATCCCCTTGCGCTTCATCCCGTCAGCCGCGTCAATTTCTTGCTCTACCTCTTTCACAATGGCTTCATACAAGGAAGCTTGCTCGCGGGTAAGATTGCAGTAGAGTTTTTGCTCCACTTTGTCGGGGAGATCCTGAATAATTGACTTATCGGTTTTCAGGCGGCGCAGGATAAAAGGTTCTACTAATTTTTTCAGCGCTGCTGATTGCGTGCGACTCCCATGTTTTTGAATCGGTAATTCAAACAACTTCCGAAACTGCGTTTCTTTTCCCAAATATCCGGGATTGAGGAAATTAAAAATTGACCATAAATCCAACAAGCGATTTTCTACAGGTGTTCCAGTCAGCGCCAACCGATGGGTAGCCGGCAACTTTAAAATTGCCTTTGTTTGCGCCGCTTTCGGATTTTTAATATTCTGCGCTTCATCAATTACCAAGCGATGCCACTCTACACTGCTCAACAGCTTCTCATCTTTGCGCGCCAAAGTAAACGAAGTAATCAACATATCGCAATCTTGGACGGCGGCTTTAAATGCTTTGGCATCTTGCAAGCGCCCAGGGCCGTGGTGAATCAGCGATCGCAATTCTGGAGCAAATTTTTCCATTTCCTTTTGCCAATTTCCAACTACGGAAGTGGGCGCAATTAGCAGCGTGGGTAAAACCGCATTTTCGGTCTTTTTAGTAGTAGATAAAACTTCCCGTTCTTGCAATAATCGAGCAATTACCTGCGCCGATTTACCCAAACCCATATCGTCGGCAAGACAGCCATTTAATCCCAGACTTTCCAAATAACTCAACCAAGAAACACCGCGCTTTTGGTAATCCCTTAACTTACCCTGAAACCTTACTGGATCTGCAATTAACTCTAGCCTACTCTTATCGTGCAGCTTCTCCAACATATCCGACAAAGCTTGATCGCGCTCCACCTCCAACTCTTCACTAGCTTCTCCTTGGGCCGTCAACTTCATAAAGTCAATCAGGCTGACATCGGGATTCTCTTCGCGATGTTTTTTCCAAAACTCCAGCATCTCCTGCATTTTATCTTTGTCCAGTTCCATCCATTGTCCTCGGAACTGCACCAGCGGTGTTTTGCTATTAACTAACGCCTCCCATTCTTGTTCGCTAACCCGTTCGCCTCCGATCGCCAATTCATACTGATATTCCACCAACGAGTCCGCTGAAAACAATCCCTTACCCTTGATGGCAGCGCTTTTCTGACTGCTGCCTTTGACTTGCAGCCGAATCTTCGCCCGCTGTCGTCCCTTCGGAGTCCACCAAGCCGGCACAATCACTTTATATCCGGCATCTTCTAGTACCCAAGCGGACTCGCTGAGGAAGGTAAAGGCATCATCTAAGCTGAGGGAAATGTTAGCAGGTTTGTCGGTTTCTAGCCCATTCCAAAGCTGGGGATAAATGCGCGCAGCGTAACCGAGATTGGTCAGCAAATGTTGCTCGAAGTTGTCGCCGAATTGTGTTTGCAACTGTTTTTGTTGAGTCGATCGCGAGCGCCAATAATCCTGCAACGGCACCCGCACAGATGGATCTTGTTTTGCCGCTACCTGAAACTCTAAAATCCAAGGCTGTTCGGGGTTTTCGGGGGATTGCAATTGAAAGCAAAGGGAGAATGAGTCGGCAGATTGATTGCGCGTAATGCGATCGCGCCAGGTTTGCCATTGCCGATATTGATCTAGGCTGACTCCCGCGATTTTTCGTGCTTGGTTGAGACAGATTTGGAGTAAAGAATCCGCAATTTTATTCTCAAACGATGCTGTGATTGGTGTTTGAGTTACAATTTCTGCGATCGCACATTCTGAAAAATGCCGCAGCAACATTTCGCGATCGTAGAACTTTGGCGTCATATCTGCTAGCTTGAGCTTGTTAAAACCCGACGCGCAAACTAGAGGCATCCATTCAACATAGCGTTGTAAATCAGTTTCGTACTGCGCTGAAACAATTTCCCATCCCGGATAAATCTCAAAGCTTGGTGCAGTCTTGGCAGTTGTTTTAGTAGTTTTTGCAGTTTTTGCAGTTGTTTTTGTTTCACCGGCTTTCTTGCGCCCGCGCGTGGCTTTTGCAGCGGATTCTGATGTTTCGATGGGTGCGATCGGAGCAGTTTCTCGATAGCGCAACGCCGGAATATAATGATCTTTCAGAACAATTTGCTTAAAAAATTGGGTGTAGTGATACCAAAACAGCAAGTCTGAGCCGAACTGAACTTCTGCCAAATCGTAGAGGGCAAAAAAATGCAGATCGTTCAATACTTTAGTTAAAGTGTGGGTGGCGATGGGAACACAATCCACTTCCCAATATTCCAACTCAAATGTTTCGGGTAATTCTGTCTCTAAATATCGCGCTAACTCTAAAGATGGTAACGGCTGCTTGTCGGCAGTGGGCAGTAAAAAATACCGAGGGGCGATCGCGTATTCTAGCCCCATAGCACTTGTATTGCTGACTGGTGACAGTTGAATCCCGGCTTCTTTCGTTAGAAACTCTGTTAACTGTGCCGTCTCCAA
>JBDTEI010000339.1:0-5065 GCA_039922675.1 Microcoleus sp. | reverse complement strand
GAGTCGGTTTTTGGGTTTCAATATCACCCGCATCGACCGCAATAATTTGAATGTCAAACTTAAAATTAGTCCCCTTACCGACAGCAGAACTGACGCTCACTTCACCACCCATTAATTCCACAAATTTGCGGCTAATTGGCAATCCCAAGCCTGTACCTTCTTGCGAATCTTTGCCTGTTTGGGTTTGCACAAAAGCTTCAAAAAGATTGTCTAATTCATTGGCAGCAATCCCCGGGCCTGTATCTTCGACTTCAAAATGAAGAAACAAGGAATAAGCAGAAGCTGAATAGTCATTTTTGGTTGCATAACTCGCGTTTTCTGAGTGACTTAATTGGGATTGCTTAAGATTATTACTTGCTGAAATCTCTGTATTGTTTGATTCTTCTGACCGCTTATTTTTTTCGCCTTCTGCCTGCTGATTTCCGCCTGAAGAATGCTTGCTTACTCTGACCGAAACACCGCCCTCATTGGTGAATTTAAGAGCGTTATTGAGCAGATTAATTAAAATTTGCCGCAACTTTAACTCGTCAGTTTCTACGTATTGTGGCACGTCGAGACTGTGGTCAAAAACTAACTGCAAGTGCTTGTCATGTGCTTTGAGTTGAAACATATCTTCCAAGTCGTTGAGCAGGCGATAGAGGTCGAATTTTTTGGGATTGAGGGTGGTACGGCCCGATTCGATTTTAGATAAATCGAGCACGTTATTAATCAGGGTGAGGAGGTGTTCTCCGCTGCTACTAATTATGCTAATATTTTCTTGATGTTCTGGGGATAGATTTTGGCTGCGAGTCATCAGTTGGGAAAAGCCTAGAATTGCATTGAGTGGCGATCGCAATTCGTGACTCATGTTAGCCAGAAAGGTGCTTTTAGCTTGATTGGCTACTTCGGCTTTGTCCTTAGCTACAGCCAATTCAGCAGTCCGCTCTCGGACTCGCTGTTCTAAAGTTTCAAAAGATTGTTGTAGTTGTTGAGCCATGCTGTTAAATGACTGGGCTAATTCCCCCAATTCGTCGGAGCGTTGACTTTCTACTGTTTTGTCCCATTCACCTTTAGCGATATTTTTGGCGGCTGTATTTAAGCGCAAAATAGGATTTGTTACCCAGCGAGAAGTCTGAATGCCAATGGATACAGCTACTACTAAAGCTGCGAAACACAGCAAAATCGTCAGACGGGTATTGGCATCGATTTCTTCGGTAAAATCTGCTTCGGGAACAACTACTACAATCAGCCAGTCTAAGCCTTTACCGTCTTGGAATGGCAGGACTTTTAAAAATTGTCGCTTGCCATTTATTTCAAATTTTAATAATTCAGATTTTTGTATATTTAATTTTTGAAAATGTGCATTTAAATATTTAGCTGTAGCTTGAGTCAAAGGGTTGCTGCTTTCTTCTACTTTAAATATTTGTCTGTCATTACCGCTAGTGCGAAATGGCTTTTCGGCGGTGGAAGTTGCTAACAAATTACCTTGGCGATCGATAATAAAGGCTTGTCCCGATTTGCCAATTTTTAGACTGTTGAGAAATTTCCCAATATAGTCGAGACGTAAGGCAGCAATTAATACTCCTTCTAGCTGGTTTTGGTCGCTGTATACGGGTTGGATAGCGCTGACAATTAATGTCGGTTCTAGGAAGGAAACATAAGCCGAACTCCAAGTGGGTTTGCCTGCTTTTACGGCAGCTTTGTAGGAAGGATGTTGCCGATTGTCAACACCCTTGACAACTGTTGCTATGGTAGTGCGATCGCCTCGCTCGTTCATATTGTAGGAATAAAAATTGAATCCGGTAGATTTCTCGATCACATTCATGGTTCGGGAACCGTTAGACAGTTGTTCTCCGGATCGATAATCTCCCTTTTCGTTGCCAACGGCAGTAAAATTAATATAAGGATATAATTTTACTTGTCGCCAAAGATATTTCTCCCAGTTTGACAAATAATCCATTCTTAAAAACCCGAGCTTGATTGTATCCAGCTTGCTTTGATTGATTTGATGGGGAGTTGTCAGGTAAACTTGCAGGTTTTGCTCGACACGCAAACTCACCTCGCTCATTAACTGAGTGGCCAGGTTATTAACTGCTTTTTGTCCGTTTTTAAAAGACAAATATCCTACGAGTCCCACTGCTCCGACGATTTGCAGTACAAATGGAACTATGAGAACAGTTCGCAGCGGTAATTTATCTAAAATTTTATAAATCATAAGATGTTAGAGGTTTAGTGAACTTAGCCTAGAACCGCTTTTGCTGAGCTTGTCTTAACAGCAGCGCCATCTATTACCGACTAGCTAGAGGGAATTGATGCTGGCTGTATTAGCTGTTGTAGACGCTTAACCCCGATCGCCTGTGAACCTAATCTTTGTTATATCAAAGCCTATTATTTTACCCATTGTCGTATTATTTTGACTATTTAGGTAAAATTTGCAGTCTCGGGCTGCGAGAAGCCTGATGCAGGCTGTAAGCGCGAGTGACACCCCATTGGCCCAGCGGTTTGGAGACGGCAGATCGAATTTGCTTGATCGACTAGCCATTTTCCGCAAGACGTGTTATACTCTGAAAAGTCGAGGGCACGTAGCTCAGTGGATAGAGCATCAGGTTCCGGTCCTGAGGGTCGGGGGTTCAAATCCCTCCGTGCTCACTGAAATTAATAAAAAAATCGATCGTTCGCGATCGATTTTTTTATGGCCAATGCTTAAGGATTTGTGGCTGTTTGGGCGAGTTCATAACACAGCAGTGCGCACCCTACAACAGAATGCTGACTCTTAAATATCGTCATCGTCTTGACCTTGCACCCCCTGGAGAATCCGCGATAACTCACTTTTCTCATTAACCGTAATCCGAGTCGGAGAACCGCTGATAATCCGTTCATAACCACGGAACGAATCTTTAATTTGCGGGCCTCTTTCGGTAATCGTGTATTCTCGAATCCCTTTGTCGTGCCACGAACCGCGCATCTTAAACACATTAATTGCCCGCGACATTTCCCCTCGAATCTCTACATACTGAAGCATGATAATTGTGTCAGTAATCGTAGAAATATGGGAGTCCGTAATCGAATTAGAACCCATAAACTGGTCGCTGGTATTGGTGAAAAAGCCGGTGATTTCTTCCTGCTTCGCAAAACCAGTTACCCCAATCACAAATTGCCTGAAAGCATTATTGCTGACACCTCTAGCTAATGCTGACAACGAGTCTATGGCAATTCGAGAAGGTTTGAACTCAGCAATTTCTGATTTAATCGTCTGCAAATGATCTTCCAAACCCGCAGATTCCGGGTAAGTACACAGCAGCTTCAGCAATCCTTTTTGTTCCATTTCCTCAAAATCAATACCCCAAGAATAAGCATTGCGGAACAACTGAGCCCGTGACTCTTCGTAGGCAAAAAGTAGCGCTCGATTGCCGTTCATACAAGCATTCTGCAAGAACTTGCTTACCAACAGGGTTTTACCGGTTCCCGTCGCACCGGTAGCCAAAATAATCGAGTCTTTAAAGAAACCGCCGCCGCACATCTCGTCGAGAGTTTTATCGCCGGAAGAAACCCGCACGTTAGAAGACTTTTGAGTTAATCGCATCGCCCCCAAGGGAAAAATATTAATACCATCATTGGTCATAGTAAAAGGATATTCACCTTTCATGTGAGTTGTACCCCGCAACTTCAAAATTTCAATGGTGCGGCGGCGGCGTTCCCCTTCCAATACGTTGCGAACAATCACTACATTATCCGACACAAATTCTTCGACTCCAAACCGCGCCACGGGGCCGTATTCTTCGACACGTTCGGTAGTCATAACTGTAGTTGCGCCTACTTGTTTGAGGCGCGCTACTAAGCGAAAGATTTCTCGGCGCACCACAGATGCAGCTTCGTACTGCTGAAATACGGCTGTCACTGAATCTATAGAAACGCGCTTGGCTTTGTACTTACGAATGGCGTACTGAATTCGCTCGATTAAGGCAGATAAATCAAAATTTCCCACGATATCCTGACCTTCGGGATCGGGGGAAGCGTCCAAAATAAATAGCTTCCCCTCATCGATTAACCGTGCTAAATCCCAACCGAAACTGCAAGCATTTTTAATAATATCTGCTGGAGATTCTTCAAAAGTTACGAGCACTCCAGGTTCGTCAAAATGGGTGATTCCGTTATAGATGAATTGTACGGCAAATAAAGTTTTTCCCGTTCCTGATGTGCCGCTGACTAGGGTTGTTCGGCCGATGGGCATTCCGCCGTGACTGATGTCATCGAAACCCTCAATCATCGTGCGAATTTTTTCAACTCCTGCCGTTACAAATCCTTCTGGTTGCACCGTTTGACTAATTTCATTCATGTCGATTTTTGTCAATTATCAGTATTCTTTAGTTGTCACTTATTAACGGCTGCTCATGAGTCTTTATACCCAGCTTTTAGTGTGGGCTTTTGCTCAATAACTAAATGATTGCTGACGGTTGACTAATGACTGTCACCTGATTATCTTATGAATTCAGGTCTTCTTCGCGAAGTTCTTCATAGAGCAAATCTAATCCTATCAGAACTTTCTCGCGATCGGACAAATCGCCAATAATTTTTCGCACCGGCGGCGGCAGGATTTTCGTCAGCGTCGGGGTTGCCAAAATTTTGTCCTCTTCGGCTAGCTGAGGATTTTTGAGAACGTCTATGACTTTCAGCGCGTAGACTCCTTGAAATTCCTGTTCTAAGATGTCTTTTAGGGTTTTCAAAGCTCGCACGGAGTTGGGAGTATTCCCGGCAACGTACAGCTTCAAAATGTAAGTTTTTTTCAGAGGACTCATGAACTTTTTTAAATATTGAGTATTAGTTGTCAGATGTTAGTTGTAGTTGTTATTTGTCTTGAATCCGCTGTTCTTTGTTATTTTATAATAATTTCAGCCTCACGCTGGCACAGTCTTTGCCTTCTCCTTTCTTTTTTGTTGATTTTTACCTTCTATCTTCTCCCTTGAGATGCCTCTTTCGGAATCGATCGCCTGTACATCTCGCACAGATGAGCGATCGCGTCAATCAGAGTCAAGCGGTAATCGAGCAATATTTCCTCGCTGCGCCCTTCTAATTTTAGCTGTTTAGC
>JBDTEI010000338.1:0-3753 GCA_039922675.1 Microcoleus sp. | reverse complement strand
GTGACTCCAGAGGCGATCGCCACTTCGATTTGTTGCGGGCAAATAAAATGAATGTGAGTATCAACTCCCCCCGCCGTCAGAATCATTCCCTCACCAGCAATTACTTCCGTACCGGGCCCGATAATAATATCTACCCTATCTTGGATGTAAGGATTGCCGGCTTTACCAATTTTGTAAATTTTCCCTTCTTTAATCCCGACATCTGCTTTAACAATTCCCCACCAATCCAATATTAACGCATTAGTAATTACCGTGTCAACAGCACCATCAGCATTAGAAATAGGCGACTGTCCCATGCCATCCCGAATGACTTTACCACCACCAAATTTAACTTCATCCCCGTAGGTTGTGAAGTCTTTTTCAACTTCTATAAATAATTCTGTATCGGCTAACCGCACGCGATCGCCCGTAGTCGGCCCGAAGGTTTCGGCGTAAGCGCGGCGATCCATTCTGTAACTCATGCTCGCTCCTAATATTAATAAATTTTTAGTTAGCAGTTGAGGCTAGATTAAATTATACTATGTCCAGACTTCCTCAATCTGAGTTCTCAAATATTTACAAGATTTGCGCGATCGCACATTTTGGCGCACTATAAAATTACCCGAAAGAATTGGTTTAAAGCCGGAACCCTTTGAGGGAGAAATTAAAATCAGACTATTTATTGCTTCAATCCTCTTCCTTTCAGGTCAAGTGCTGTCAACTGTCAACTGTCAACTGAATCCAGCATTTTCTTAATTTCCCTTCTCAATACCTCCACATCCACAGTCATATCCATACCAATTAAACTCCAATCTTCCGAATCACCGCTGTCATCAACGATACGAGAGTATTCTAATCCCAATATCTCAGAAATGTAATAGAAAAACGGTGGAGTGTACCCGCCATAAAAGCATTCCAATACTTTCGTTCCAGGCTGACACCACAACAAATTTGTAAAACCAGCGCCGTGAGGGCCCACAACCATCTGCGCTTCTGCAAACAGGCGAATTTGTTCATCCACAGTGCGCGAGATATCTTCCAAAATTTCAAAATCAAACTCTTTCAACACCTCTCGTACTTGCGCCTCATTTTTAACCTGGCGCCGTCCGCTTCTAGACACATAAAGTTTTCTGTAAGGCTTGACATTTTCCTTAAGACAGAATTTATTCCGCAACAGCTCTATATCGTAAGGACTGGGAAAATACCAGTCTTGATTATTTCCCAACACGACACTTTCTGCATGATATCCCGTATCTCTAGCGCGAGTGTCGATGAGCGAACTTTCAGGAATACCGAGTTTGGTCATAAATTCCAACTCAAAAGCTGTATGGCGTAGAGGATAACAAATCTTTGCCTCTTGCCAAATTTTCTTACCTAAAGCCTCCTCAATTCGACAAAGTTTAGCGAGTACAAAAATGACATAATCGTAATAACTGCACCACAAATGCGACCAAGGAGAAACTACCAGCGGATAGGTAATTTGGTGAGGTTTATAAGGCCATTCCAGAATGCCCGCACCGCTAATCCGAAAATCCAAATCTAATAGCAACTTGTTATTTAGCAGCGTATTTCCAGACGTACAAATAGTGAGAGCATCTATTTGTTCATTAATGGAAATTTTCCAAACATAATCCGGGTCAAAAGATACAATTTTTTCCGTTGTAAAAAACGGAGAAGGCACTCCATTTACTGAGGCTAATGCGGGTATGTTGACTGGTTCGTGCTGCTGTTTGTAAACGATGCTGTTATCTAACAATTTGATGCTGGTGCGCCGATCTAATGGGGTTCTCCAGACACGCCTCGACGTTGCCAGCAAACTCTGCTTCAACATCTGTTTAATCTGGTCAACTAATTTTGGGTTCATAATGCGCTTTTGCTTTGTATGTTTGCAGTTTCAACAACCAATATCGATCGCAAAATGCCGCTTTTAACTCGCTCAAAAGTCTGAGATTTAATGAACAAAACAAAGGTACTCATGCACTTATGCTGAAGACTGAGCAACATTTTTGAGATTGCTTGGCCACTCTCCAGACCTAGGGCAGAAATTTAATTTTTAAGTTATAAATACCAAGCTCAACACTTGCGAACTCTCTTCTGCTTTCATACTTCAGCATCCAGATGACCGTTGACTTTTGAGTTGAAGCCGTAAACTTGACGGCTACCAACATACGGCACTAATTGCACTTCCCTTTCATCTCCAGGTTCAAATCTGACTGCTGTACCCGCAGGGATATCCAAGCGCATTCCTTTTGCTTGTTCTCGATCGAATGCTAACGCTTCGTTCGTCTCATAAAAGTGATAGTGGGAACCGACTTGTATAGGTCGATCGCCCGTATTTGCTACCAGCATTCGCACCGTTGGGCGATCGGCATTCAGCTCAATTTCACCGTCTGAAACAATCATTTCTCCCGGAATCATCTCTGTCTCCTGCTAGTTTCTGGGGTTAAATATTTAACGAATCGGATCGTGAACTGTCACCAACTTAGTTCCGTCGGGAAAAGTCGCCTCAACTTGCACTTCATGCACCATTTCCGGTATCCCTTCCATCACATCTTCGCGCGTCAGGAGAGTTGTCCCGTAACTCATTAAATCTGCGACGGTGAGGCCATCTCTTGCTCCTTCTAAAATGGCGGCTGAAATGTAGGCTAGTGCTTCTGGATAATTTAATTTTAAACCTCTTTGTTTCCGGCGCTCTGCTAGCAGGGCGGCGGTGAAAATCAACAGCTTGTCTTTTTCTTGGGGGGTGAGTTGCATTTTTATTCTGGTAAGGGCGATCGCATTATTTGTTCACGTTCAACTATCAGCGGCGACAAATTATCGGTAATTACATCCCCTAACCAACGATAGTGTTAATATCAGGTTTGTGTCAAGGTGGTTTATGCTTTTATTGTTGGACTTTAGCAGAGAACCAGAAAAAGAGTGTTTGTCGATCGCATATTTGTGGCAAAAATCGGCTACATTTGTCACGGGAATGTCAATCGGAAGTTATATGTCTTGTGCTGGGGCGCGTATTGCATTTGATTTGTTGCAGTGGGATGAGAAAGTATCTTAAACTCAAAAACTAAAAGAGAATGCTATTTTATCCAAACTCTCGGCAAACAGCAAGGGCGTTCAGAAAAAGACAGGCGCAGCAATTGCCAAATGGCGACAAACCAGTCTCTAGCGGCAGCGGTGGACGAACCGCGATATCGGCACAGCAAACCGTTCGGAATGCGAGTAACGCCGGTAGCAGAATTAACTCCTAAAGATCCAGGATAAATAGTTTCTTCGCACCGTAAAGCTCGCACTTTTTCTACTATCTCCGCTGTCACTGGTTCGCCGATCCAAGCGAGGGTAGCGACTACGGGTTTTCCTGCTAAGCCGTGAGGACTTTCGAGCATTTCGCTCCCACCTTTGAGCCATTGTCTGTCAATCCACACAGGGCTATTTTGCTGCCAGATTTCGGTGTGCGATCGCCATTCTCCAGACAAGAACTTTTCACCCCTAGCAGTGCGTCCAAATCGCGTAATTTCCCACAGCAAAATACGGGCTTTTTGCGCTAATTCTACCCGCAAATCTTGTCGATAAATTGCGCCGTCGAAAACGATTGTTTCCTGCGGTAGCCATTCCAAATTAGCGCCAGTATCTACTTGAATGTCAATATTTTGTTGTGCTAACTGTCCGCTGCTGCGATAGATTTTACCAGCGGCGGCGGTGGTGATTAAGGCTTTGGCGTTTGGTTGGAGGTGGAAATTGAGCGAAAGGCGATCGCCCCCGACAACTCCCCCAGCCGTG
>JBDTEI010000337.1:0-13508 GCA_039922675.1 Microcoleus sp. | reverse complement strand
GTTTTGATTTTACCACGAAAATTAATGTGGCTCCTATCTGCTTGTAATCTTCTACTATGACACCAGGTAAATCTAGAATAGTTGTCATTAATTTATTCATAATTTATTTTGTTGGCAGAATTTTATCAATACTTAACTAACATTTGAGCAGCGGTAAGTACAGAAGAGCCAATATTTTTTTCATCGGGTAGCGGAAATTTTACCGATCGACTTATCTTAAATTTACTAGATCTATAGCAAAAATCTTCGAGTCATAGAGCAAGCGCAGATATCGGGCAGATGCAACACCGATTGACGCAGATGGTTTCAGGGTATTTTCGGATTTTTGCAAGAGGTCTAATCAATTAAAAATTGTATTATTAGGGACAGAGTACAACAGTATTTATACTGCGATCGTACACTGTTTTGCGTTGATTTAACCGCATTTAATTTTAAATGCCTGTTTTTTATACGTAAGTAATAAGCTCTAATCCCGCTCGCACCAGTATAAAATGTTATTCTCCAGCAGATAAGTGGAAGTTTAGATAGAGAGATGGAAAATTATGATGTTTATGCCATAAGATAGATACACTAACTATTTTCCAGCTAATGTCTGGCTTGAGGTCAGCCGATATGGACAGAACAGTAGGTGTAGTAGATTTGACTGTGGTAATGCCTGGGGATCGCCCGATCGCGCAATTGTACATTGATTCTCGAACCGCTTTCAAAGCCGTGCGCGATCGAGATCGGCAACCTGCCCTCCGCAAACTCTTGGAGTTTCGCAACCGGCGCGCAACGGTCAAAAATCTCGATAATCCCCGCACAATTCCTGCTCGTAGTATAAAATCATACGCCCGCAGTCAGCTCTTTTTGGTGGATTTACTTAAGGCGGTGCTGCCACAATGCGATCGAGTTGCATCAGCGGCAGTTAATTGGATCGCTCGAAATAGCCCTCAAGCAAACAGATATTCTCGACGAACTCGAACGGAAACCTGTTATTTACAAATATATGAAATATTCTAATCAGGGATATTCTATTGATAGTAACCTGCCAGATTAAGTGGCATAAACTTTAGCTCAAAAAGAGGACGGATTCGCCATATATTCGAGCCACAATCCGAACCCGAGCGACAGCGAGATACCAACAAAATTTATTAGAAAAATTGTGTTGCAATGCTAGTAACTATGATACACGACTTTTACGATGCGCTGGCAAATTTGGCAATCTATGTAAGTGCCACACCGACGGAGCGCAAACAAATCCTCAAGCGCGTTTTGGCTAGTCAGAAAAAACTCAAAGAATGCGCGCACCGTAGCCCGCTCAATTACCAGCACAAGTTTGAGCTAGTTGAGGCAGAATGGCTCCGCGTTTTGGGGAAGAAAGCAGAAGCAATGGAATTTTACGATAGAGCTATTGCCGGAGCTAAAGCTAACGAATATTTGAATGAAGAAGCTCTTGCCTGCGAACTCGCTGCTAAGTTTTACCTGTCATTGGGAAGAGAAAAAATTGCCCGAGTCTACATGATAGACGCCTATGATTGCTATATCCGCTGCGGAGATCGAGCCAAAATTGATGACTTAGAAAAATGCTATTCTCAATTGTTGTCACCGATTTTACAGGCCGCAAAACTCGCTGCAAATTCATTAACAAATTTCGCAACACCTGCGAACCAATATCAATCGCTCCATCCATCCATTTATCCGTCTGTGTCGGCGATTGTCTCAGATTTCGGAAGTTTTTCAACTTTGCTAAAAGCTTGTCAAGCACTGTCTAGTGAAATAGAACTCGATCGCCTGATTCCCAAACTGATGCAACTGGCGCTGACAAATACAGGCGCTGACAAAGCAGTGCTGGTTTTGCCCAACGGCAATCAATGGCAAATCGCTGCGGTAAGGGCGATGGACAATTCGGGTGTAGATCTGGCGATCGACTTACCATCGACAGCACTCGATGAAAACAGCGATATCCTGCCATTAACAATTGTTGACTGCGTTAAAAAGTTCTTGAAACCTGTGATTGTGCGGGACATCGCTGAAAAATGTGATTGGGATTCCGACTCTTACATCCTCAAATACCAACCGCAAAGCTTGTTGTGTTGGCCAATTCTCAATCGAGGTAACTTAGTCAGCCTTTTGTATCTAGAAAATCGGTTAACCCCAGGAAATTTTAGCCGCGATAGGCTGCAACTACTCAATCTCCTGTGCTCCCAAGCAGGCATCAGTTTGCAAAATGCTCTGATCTCGAAAGAATCTCATGATTACAGCCAAAAACTAGAACGATTGCTAACAAAAGTTAGCCTAACAGAAGTTCAGCTTGCCGAGCAAAAACAAATGCTGCAAGCGATTCTTGATGTCGCTCCGATTTGGATTTGGATGGTAAATCCCAAGGGAAAAATACAGTTTTCAAACAATACGTTTTGTGAAGATGTGGGCGTGCCTCTGAGCGCTTTTCTAGCGGTAGAACATTACAAAGATGTACTGGGGGAAAATGCAGCGAACTGTCTGGTTTCAGATGCCGGCTGCCTTGCCCAAGATTTGCCGCATTACTCCAGCGAAATTCTCACACTTGTGGACGGCAAACTGCACTATTTAGAAATCACGAAAGTGCAGTTAAAAAATTCCCACGGCGAGACGATTGGGATTATTGGTTTGGGCGTTGATGCCACCGAGCGCAAGCAAGCAGAGGAACTTTTGCAAAAGCAAAATCAACAGCTCGAACAAACTTTAACAGATTTAAAGCAAGCGCAATTGCAACTCGTGCAAAACGAGAAAATGTCGGCTTTGGGCAATTTAGTCGCCGGAGTAGCCCACGAAATCAACAATCCGATTGGGTTTATTTCTGGCAACTTAAACGAAACTAAAAGGAGTTTGGAGGATGTTGTTGAACACTTAGAATTGTATCGTTCCGGTGCACCAAAATCGGAAATTGCCGATCACGCGCAAGAGATTGACATCGATTACCTCTTGGAAGATTTACCGAAGATGATTGATTCCATGCAAGTCGGGTGCGATCGCATTTGCGGCATCAGCACCAGTTTGCGTACCTTCTCCCGAGGCGATAAAGACTACAAAGTTCTTTTTAATATTCACGAGGGCATTGATAGCGCTATTTTAATTTTGAAACACCGCCTCAAAGCCAACGAACACCGCCCGCAGATCGAAGTAATGGCTCAATACAGTAATCTCCCTAAAATTGAATGTTTTCCCGGTCAATTGAATCAAGTTTTTATGAACTTGCTTGCCAATGCGATCGATGCCTTAGAAGAGTCAAATCTCGGACGCAGTTTTAAGGAAATTGCCGTCAATCCCAACCGCATCACGATTTGCACTGATGTGGTGGACGAAGGATATATTAAAATTCAAATTGCTGATAACGGCACGGGGATGACAGAAGAAGTGAAAGAGCAGATATTCGACCATTTGTTCACGACGAAAGGTGTCGGGAAAGGAACGGGATTGGGGTTGGCAATTGTCCATCAGATTGCGGTAGAAAAACACGGCGGAACCATCGAGGTGAAGGCGGAGTCTGGAGTAGGGACTGAGTTTGCGATCGTTTTGCCTGTGAGAGGATAAATTATAATTAAAATCAAATATCTTTGGGGCGATCGCGTGATCACATCTAATTTTACCGGTCAATTCTCTTGAAGGGTTTTTTAAATGCCCTACAACCAATTTAACCTCGAACAAATCAAGTCAGAATTTGGCATAACTCTCTGCGTAAAATTCGGACTTTTTGCAGAGATTACAGAGACTAGCTACAGCCATTTTTTGTCTCAAACCCTAGACTACAATATTCCGCTAGCTCTGGCAATTAACTCGGAAAAATCTCGGTCTGAAATGATTGTAGCGCTAATTTTGATTGAGCTGAGAAAACAATTTGACAATGGAATAGAAAGATCAGACGGCGGTTTCAACCGCTTCTTATCAAACGATGTCCGGATGGTGTGCGGACTCAAGAAGACAACGTTCTTCAACCCGCTCCCGTCGGGTGCAAGCTTGTATAGACGAGGGAGGTTTAAACCGCCGAGTCCTCTACAAACCTTTTGATTACGGGTAATTTACTCAACAATATCTAAACCGTCTTGAATTTGATTGGGGATTATTTTGAATTCAACAGGATTCATTGGATGCACAAATGTTGAATGCTGTTGTAAAATCATCTACCTTTTTAAGGTAAATTGGGAATCAGATCGCCTACTTTGAGTCCCAATTCCGCCGCCCTGCCGCCTTTGAGTTCGATCACTCCGTCAACGGGAACATCCGGGCCGTAGTTGGGGCAGGTGTCGCTCAAACACGGCGGTACGTTGGGAATTATCGCCTGCACGATGCCTTCGCGTAGAAAAACCATATCGAGTTCAATAAATACGTTTTTCATCCATAAACGCACATTCCCCGCGGGGACGATCGGGAAAAGCATTCCCCTGTCATCTGGCAATTCTGTCCGAAACATCAAGCCTGTCGCTTGTTCTTGGGGAGTGTTTGCCACTTCCAGTCCGATTATCTGTGAGGAGTCCGCTAACCCGCGATCGCCAATAGTAGTGTTGACAGAGACTGGCAAAAGCTGACCCATATCTATGCCACCAAACATCGAGATAAAGTTTGATTCATTCAGATTATGGTTCCCTGAAACAACTCCTAAATAGTTGCCAGAATTTTTATCTTGCATAACAGTTTGGTTGTCAGAAACAAAAATGTTCAAATCGCTAAACTTGATACCATCCGTCAAGACAATTTTATCATTGCCTCTGCCAAAATCTGTAATGACATCAGCTTGCGCGAGACTAGATGTGGCGGAGGTGCTGTCAAGCACAAATAAATCATCGCCGGCGCCTCCTGTCAAGATATCTTTGCCTTCGCCACCGATTAGCAAATCGTTACCCCGATCGCCATTAATCCAATCGTCACCTTGTCCTCCATAGATTGTATCGCTTCCTTGGCCTCCAAATAGCGTATCGGCGCCTTCATTTCCTACCAGCCAATCATTTCCTGAATCGCCAAAAATCAGGTCATTTCCCGCCAAACCTTGAATAGTGTCATTGCCCGCAAATCCTCTTATCGTATCGTTTCCGGGAGTTCCCAGGAGAAAATCGAAGCCGAAAGTACCGTTGATGTTAACCATTTATTTGTTAATAATAGGAAGCTTTGGCGATCGGCATCCGCCAACCGGTACCAAAAGCTCGATCGCTAATTTTCAAACCCGGGGCTGCTTGCCGGCGTTTAAACTCCGCTTGCCTGACTAATTTTACTACACGTTGAACCACCGCTGCATCGTATCCCGCCGCGACAATTTCTTGGACAGATTCGTGATGTTCGATTAACCGCTGCAAGATGTCATCCAAAACATCATAAGCAGGCAAAGAATCTTGGTCAACTTGCCCAGGTTTCAGTTCAGCACTCGGCGCTTTACTAATAATATTAACTGGAATAATTTCTTTGCCCATCCCGCTGTCAGAATTCAGCCACCGACAAAGCGAATAAACGCGAGTTTTCGGCACATCAGAAATCACCGCCAATCCGCCATTCATATCGCCGTAGAGAGTGCAGTAACCCACCGACATTTCTGACTTATTGCCAGTCGAAAGCAGCAAATGTCCGAACTTGTTAGAAATTGCCATCAACAGATTGCCACGAATCCGCGATTGGATATTTTCCTCGGCAATCCCGAAAGTGGTATTGACAAACAAATCGGCGAGAGTGCGATCGTAAGTTTTCATCAAATCGCCGATCGGCAATATTTCGATCGCAATACCCAGATTTCGGGCTAATTCCAAAGCATCATTAACCGAATGATCCGAACTGTAAGGAGAAGGCATCAACACTCCCAGCACATTTTCCGGCCCGATCGCGCAACTGGCGATTGCCGCCACCAAAGCCGAATCTATCCCGCCGCTCAAACCGAGTACAACCTTAGAAAAACCGCATTTGCGAACATAATCTCGCACTCCCAAAACCAAAGCCGCCCAAATTTCTGCATCTCCGAAGGGCGGATAAAAACTTAAATCACTTGTGGAAAGAGCATCTTGCCCGCTCCCGCCGCTGCCAACTAAATCTTGTTTAGCAGCATCATATTCCAGCACCGCAAAATCAGTTTCAAAAGAAGCTAATACCTGAATCAAATCACCCTTTCGATTCACAGCAAAACTGCTGCCGTCAAAAATAATATCATCATTTCCCCCTACCTGATTAGCGTAAACAATCGGTATCCCGCAGCGGATGACACTGTGCTGCAACATAGCCGATCGCACTCCCCGCTTCCCCGCAGAATAAGGCGATGCCGACAAATTAACCACTAAATCTACGCCCATTTTTGCCAAATCGGAAACTGGATCGCCAGGATAACTGCGCTTACCCCAAAACTCCTCATTGTTCCACAAATCCTCACAAATTGTCACGCCGATTTTGAGTTTATCAATAGTGAAATAATTACTGTTTTCTCCGGGTTCAAAATATCTATCTTCATCAAATATATCATAAGTAGGCAACAAGCGTTTATGAAAAACTTGTTGGACTGCGCCATTTTGCAACAAAACAGCACTGTTGAACAATAACTTTTCGCCTAATTTAACAGCATCAACATTAGGTACGGCAGTGCCGACAATGACTGCCAATTCCGGTGGCAAAGCTTGCGCTAGTTGCACCAAATGTGCGGCTGCAATTGCAATAAAACTCGGGTTCATCAACAAATCGCGGGGCGGATAACCTAGCAGGGAAAGTTCCGGTGTTAGCAATAAGTTTGCGCCCTCAACCGTGGCTTGTTTCGCAGCCTCCCGAATTAGGTTGGAGTTGCCAGAGAGATCACCAATAGTAGGGTTGAGTTGTGCGATCGCAATTTTCATATTACCAAGTCACCTAATAAATCTTGCTAGCAGTCCGCTCGCGCGGACTCAATTTTCTATAGTCTTAGACTTGAAGGTAGGGAAACATTACTTAGATTTGTAACGCTTCAATTCTTCCTCAATAAAATGATTCACCAAATCCCGGTAGAGTTTTTCTACCACATCAGGATTCAAACCTGATTCACTAGCCCACTTGCGCCGCTGCTGTAACATATCATGAAAGCGATCGGGCGATCTAACGCTAGCTTCACTCGTTTTGAACCTAGCTGCTGCGAGGACGTATTGAAATCTCTTGCTCAAAGCATCGATCACTTCTCGATCGATGATATCAATTTCCTCTCGAACCTCGTGAATATTAGCACATTCATCAGGGTCTTTCATCTGCGACACTCCTTGATAGCTTCTGTTCTAATGTTACTAAATTGATCCCTAAATGTCAGTGTATTTTAGATTTTAGATTTTAGATTTTAGATTTACTCCACCGATTAATCTGAGAGATTAAACTTTAGTCTAAAATTTGGGGATCGACCCTAAGCGAGCGTCGGTGGCTGCCATTTTTGGGCTAAGTCATCCAAGGAACAGCTATATAAACACTAGCGGCTTATTTTTGAAAGGAGCAAAAGCTGCCGCATCAAAGCGGTACAAACTAGCAGGGCGTCCAGCCCCCCGCGAAATTTTAACACCGGTATCGCACAAAAAACCCAATTTCAACAAGCGAGCTCTAAAATTAGAATAATCAGAAAAGTTTTCCCCCAAAATAGTCGTATACAGTTGATACAGATCGCTTAAAGTAAAAAGCTCCGGCAAAACTTCAAAAGCTACCGGGCTGTATTCAAGTTTGTTGCGCAGCCGCCGATATCCGTATTCGAGAATTTGATTGTGATCGAAGGCCAACTTAGGAACTTGTTGTACGGGATACCAAGCAATACCGCCGACGCGGTGGCCGACACCCGCAACTACACTCCCAGCAATTAACTCAGCTTCCTCAAACCGCACCAAAGCAAAATAACTCACCGAAAGATAGCGATCGCCCCTGGTAAATTCCCGAGGATCGCGCCCCGGTTCTCCAAAAGTATACAATTGCTCCAGATACAAATTTTTGACCCGAATTTTTTCCGACAAAATCCGGTAAGCCGAATTTTCCAGAGACTCTCCGTGCCGCACCAAAGTACCGGGAAGACTCCAAGAATCGATAAACGGTTCATCTGGCCGCATTACCAACAACACCAACAAGCGGTTCTGCACGGTATCGACGGAGAAAATTACATTATCTACTCCTACTTTAAAGTCAGCTAATGAGCAACCTTCGCTCTTTTTTGTGCCTCGTGCCATGCGTACAAATGCTCCCGATTAATGTAATCTTCGATAGTTGGAGTTAGGGCTTCGGTGTCTCCTGTTTCGCGATAGGAGGTAGAAGAAACATCGGGAGGATTCAAAGATGCGATCGCCACCTCTGCACCCAGGCGCCTCAACTGCCACAAATCTAATTGTTCTGACGGATAACCCGGTCGCGGTACTATCAGCAACTCCACTTCTTTTAACAATTGTTCAAATTTGTACCAGCGAGGCAGTTGTCCCACCAAGTCGGAACCTATTACCATCGTCAACTCTGCATCCGGCCACTGCAATCTTGCTTGTTCCACGGTTTCTAGCGTCCTCGGGCTGCTAAGTTCTGGATGCAAGCAAAGGTTGTGTCTCGGCGAATTAATTTCTTGAATGATTAACAGCAGCATTGCCGATCGGTGTTCGAGGGATGTTTGGTGCGACTTAAAAGGATTGTCCGACGCCCAAACTGCTACCCAATCAAAATGCTGAGAAAGCCAACTCAGGATTGTTTTGTGTCCCGCTGTCGGCGGATCGGCACTGGTTCCAAACAAGGCAATTTTTTGCATAGGAATTGGAAATGAGTAGTTGAGAATTGGGAATTGGGAATTGGGAATTGGGAATTGAGAATTGGGAATTGGGAATTGGGGAAATGACCAATAGACAAAATTACATTCATTTGATCTCAATTCTTGAAATCATCTGCGTTCATCTGCGTTCATCTGCATTAAATCTGCGGTTAATTTATCTATCAATGAAAAAATTATGCAATAATTGTAATGACCAATGAGTAATGACTAATGACTCTTTTTAGTTTTTTCGGTAAGACTCAACAAATCTGTAGAAATTTCCACCGGAGGCGAAATCGGGTTATCTAATTGGCGGGTTTGGGCCGGGAGACTGGCGACAGAAGCCGCAGTTCGTTTGGCAATATCCTCCAAACTTTCAGGTTCCTGTACTCGTTTCCCATCCTTGAAAACCAATTCCATTAATGGTATATAAAAATCAGAAATTTGATTTTCTTCCCCACACAATCCCAAACAATCTCCGAGAAATTTTCCGTTTTGGAAATGTCTAAAAATTTGCTTTTTTCCCGGATATGTTACCTTGCCGCTGGCCTCCTTCATCACCGGAATTCCGTCAATTTCCACCAACTTATAAACACCGTTTACAGGCGAACCGCTGACCAACTTGGTGCCCAAACCGTAACCGTCAATGCAAGCGCCCGCACTTTTTAATTTAGCAATTTCTCGATCGTCCAAATCACCGCTAGCAATAATTGGCACGCCCGGAAGGATCGATCGCACTTCGCGAGACAGCGCCGCCAAATCCCCCGAATCCAGCCGCACGCCTTCCAACTGGATTTCACCGCTGTTTACTCGATCGGCCAACATCCGCGCCGCAGCCAAAGTATCGTAAGTATCGATCAACAGTGGCGCCCCCGGAAAATAGCGGTGAAAAGCTGTAAACGCCTCATCCTCGCTGCCTTCGAGAGCCGCCACAGCCATTACTAAAGCATGGGCCATAGTACCGACAGGCTTGCGGCCCAACTTCAAAGCAGCCAAAACATTAGAAGTTCCATCGAACCCAGCAGCCAGAGCAGCCCTCGCCGCCCACACAGCAGCTTGCGGCCCAAAAGCCCTGCGCGTCCCGAATTCCAGCAACTTAGCGTCAGGGCCCGCCACATCCCGCAGCCGCGCTGCTCGCGTCGCAATTAAAGTTTGATAATTTATCGCATTCAACAAATAAGTTTCGACTAACTGAGCCTGCCACAGAGGAGCATCGATGCGCAATAGAGGCTCATTAGCAAATACCGCCGTCCCCTCCGGCACCGCCCAAACATCCCCAGTAAAGCGGGTAGAAGCGAGTAGAGTCCAAAATCGCTCCGGGGCCCCGGCAAAAATTCCAGTGGACTTCAAAGCCTGAATTTGCGCCGGATCGAATCGAAATTTCTCTAGATAGTCGAGAACTTGAGCTAAACCCATAGCGATCGCATAACCAAAACCCTCTGGTAGCCTCCGCGCGAACAATTCAAAACTCGCAGGGCGATCGTCGAGTCCTTCGCCAACATAACAAGCCGCCATCGTTAGCTGGTAGAGATCGGTCAACAGGCTGTAATCTTCTGGGGAAACCGTTAGTTCCCGGTCTTCTAAGATTTCGTCAAAACCTGTGAGGTACAGGCTTTCTGTCGCAGTTTTCATAGCGAAAAACCCCGGACAAACTTTGTTTTTTTAATTATAGTGACAAATACCATATCTTTTTGTAAATTTTTGATTAAGATTGCTGATACTATCTCAACAAATCCTGAACAATGCCCTTTTAAAGAGGGTTTCAGGTTAATTTTGGGATTTATATTATGGTAAAATAAATGAAAACGACCGATTCAACAATCTCAGCAATTAACCCAAAGAACTCAAGCGTTGCGGTTTTTTTAGGAAAATTGAGGAAAATATTTCGTTGCAGCCGTTAAACAGCCTTGAAAAATCAGGTTTCTGAACGTTGTGACTGCTTGAGTTAAACAATAAAAAATAGATCAGGAAACCAGGGCGATCGCCCAAAATACCCAATATCTAAAAGCTTCAGTTTGCTTCAATGTTGCAGACTAATAAGTAATTCAAATAAATATTGCTAAAGCCATCCAAAGGCAAAAAACAAGAGTAATATAAAAGTATTCAGAACCCAGACAAGAGAGGCAGATTTTATGAATCTTTCTAAATCTTTTGCAAACGCGATGCGTTACGTTTCGGAAGCAGCGCTGCGGATTTTTAGACGGAGTGATGACGATTATCCCAACACTGGCGTTCAGCCTTTTGAAGGGACGCCACCCAAAGGCTCTAAATGGGACAAATGATCAGCCGATCTGGCTTTTCTAGCGAGGTCAGCAAAGACATTTCCCTCAAACAATAACAGTAAATCTTCAACTACTTTGAAATATTTTTAATTTTCCCCAGCTAAGCTTTATTTAGCTGGGGTTTTGCGATTAATCTCATGTTTAATAAATTAACCACAATCTTCTCAATTCCCAATTTCCAATTAGCGATTACCACAATTGATTGAGTAAAAAGGCGATCGCCGCACTGCCAATTGGCACAGTCAAATTGTCAATTCCCAACTTAGACACCGACTCCAAAGTAGCAGCAACCAAAGCTACAACAGCCGCCACAGCCAAAGTTTGCCAAGCATTATTGTCAACCGCCAGCAAAATCAAACTGCTAACAGCAAAACTCACCAAATACATAGTTGCAGAACCTTCCCAACTCTTCTGGATTCCCCAAACTCGATAAATATGTTTACCGTATCTCTGGCCGATGACAGCAGCCAATCCGTCGCCCCAAGCCATTACTAAAATCCCCAAAGCAGCGTATTCCTGATGTTCCAGCGGCCAAAACCAAGCGACGAGAACGCTGATACTCACAGCATAGAAGAAAGTCCCCAAACTTTTGCGGTTGATACTGTTAAGACTCGGCAAAATCGGCACTTGGTATGAAATTAGGGCGATCGCACCAGCCAAAACCCCCGCCGAAATCCCCACCCAGCCGGGTATTTCCAGCCACCAAGCCAGTAAAATCACGTTCCCAGTACCGATGTGAACTACCTTCCGGGATACCTCCGCATCGACAGAAGTAAAGCGGTTTAACCCCTCAGCTACTAGCAAAATCACGCCTAACCAGGCTCCCACGAGGGAAATTTGCAACCACAAAGTCGGAATTTCAGACGATATAGACACGATATTTAGGAAAAATTGCGATCGGGCACTGTTTACTACTTTAGTGGAAAGGCGATCCGTTTCGGCATCTAGGAAAACTCGGCGGTTGAAACCACCCAAGAGTCAAACTTTCGTCCGATCGAGCGAGGGTATAAAGAAAATCAAGAAGACTCGGCGGTTGAAACCACGTCTACTTTTTCCATGTTAAATTAATCGGATAAGCGCGATCGGGATTTTTAGACTATGACTTTCAGTGATGTAGTTGAGGCAATCAAAATTCTTTCCGCTGATGAGAAGCAGGAAATTCAACTGTTGTTGAAGCAATATCTCCGTGAAGAACGCCGTGAGGAGATATCTGAGAATTTTAAGTCGGCGCAAGTCGAACAACAAAAAGGTTTGCTGAAATTTTCTGCCAACATTAATGAACTGAGACAACTGATAGAGGAGTAATCATGGAAGTCAGTTTCAGTTCTTCATTTAAACGTGCTTTCAAAAAGCGCATTAAAGGCAATGCAGATTTAGAGGCTAGGTTTTGGCAGAAATTGGAGCAATTCACCATAGATCCCTTTGATCCGAACTTGAAAACTCACAAACTGTCGGGCAAGCTTAATGATTTTTGGAGTTTTACCATAGATTATGACGAAAGGGTGCTATTCTACTTTACGGAAGATGGCAAAGCTGTGTTTGTAGATATTGGTAATCACGATCAAGTGTATTGATAGGAAAATAGGTTTTATGGCTATGCAGTATGTCTTAATTATTCATGAAGTCGCAAATTATGAAGCTTGGAAAAATGTATTTGACAATGCTGCAACCATCCGAAAAGAAGCTGGTGAACTCTCCTATCAAGTTTTGAAGTATGACAATGAACCTAACAAAATTGTTCATTTCTCCGCGTGGACATCGACAGCAGATGCCAGGGCGTTCTTTGAGTCGCCTGCACTGGTTAAAATTAGAGAAGAAGCGGGAGTCAAAGCTCCTGAATTTATCTATCTAGACGAATTAGAGTCAGGAGTATTGTGAAATACGTATTGTATAATGTAAGTTATTCAAACTAGGTGGTTGAGTTTTGAGTATGTACGATGGTAGCTACTACCAGCTAATGGCTGAGTACAATTGCTGGATGAACCAAAATCTATATTCGGTGTGTTATGCAATTCCTGATGAACAACGCAAACAGGATGTTGGTGCATTTTTTAAGTCGATTCATGGCACTTTGAATCATTTACTTTATGGTGACAGAGCATGGATGGGTCGTTTCACCCTTCAGCCATTTTCGGTGACGGCGATGGGTCAAGAACTGTATGCTGATTTTGATGTTTTGAGAGCAGAACGAGAGATAACCGATCGCCAAATTATAGCGTGGTCTAGCCACCTTCAGTCTGACTGGCTGAGTCAACCGTTTGAATACACAAGCATTGTAGACGGTAAATGTCGCGTGCTACCGACTTGGGTTTTGGTGACACATATGTTCAATCACCAAACTCACCATCGAGGGCAACTTACTACATTGCTAACACAACTTGGCTACGATCCAGGTGTTACAGATATTCCCTGGCTACCCGCTATATCGTTGGGATAATTTCGGCTCGTCAAGAAGACTCGGCGGTTGAAACCGCGTCTACACAAACGAAGTCTGCCTGCGCAGACTGAAGAAAATAACC
>JBDTEI010000336.1:0-4254 GCA_039922675.1 Microcoleus sp. | reverse complement strand
CGCTGTAATCAGCGATCGCACCCTGTCTGTCTCCTGAGTCATCGCGGGCATTACCCCGGCCAACGTAGGCATCAACATAATTAGGATTAAGCTTAATTGCTCGATCGTAAGCCTCTATAGCACCTTGATAATCTCGTTTGTTGTACTTCGCCACACCCTGATTGTAAAACTCCTCCGCTGTCTGCTCGATCGCCGAGAGCTCGATCGCCACGGGGACTGACACATCTATCCGACTCGCATTAATGGGAATCCTGGAAACCAAGCTATTATTTCGCGCAGCGCTGGGTTGACAATTTATTAAACTTGTGACAATCGAAACAACTAACCCTGTCAGCAGTCGAGTCAAGATTTTGGAGTTCATAGTAATACCCAAATTCCGAAAATTTTCAAAGATTGATTAGCTTTGACTTGATTGACGAGTGAGAATTTTCAGAAACCTTCTCACCGCGAGGCTAAATTTGGATTATTGAAGTTCTTTAATCATGTTTAGTACCTTTTGATAATTATCTTGGTTTCCTTGTTGCTTAAATAAGTCTGCGCCTTTCTGAAAATCCGCGATCGCACCTTGCTTGTCTTCTAAGCTTAAGCGGGCTATGCCCCGATTGATGTAGGCAACAGGGAAGTTGGGGTCAATTTTCAGGGCTTGGTCGAAATCGGCGATCGCACCTTTATAGTCTCCTAACCTCGCTCGGGTAATACCCCGGTTGTAATAGGCTGAGCCATTGTTGGGGTCAATTTTTAGGGCTGCGTTGTAATCGGCGATCGCTCCCTGCTTGTCTCCTAAGTCATCGCGGGCATTACCGCGGCCGTTGTAGGCCGCAGCGAAGTTGGGGTTAATTTTCAGGGCTTGGTTGTAATCTGGTATCGCACCCTGCTTGTCTCCTAAGTTATAGCGGGCATTACCCCGGTTGCTGTAGGCAGCAGCGAAGTTGGGGTCAATTTTTATGGCTTGGTTGAAATCTTGTATCGCACCCTGCTGATCTCCTAAGTTATTGCGGACATTCCCTCGGTTGTTGTAGGCAGCAGCGAAGTTGGGGTCAATTTTTATGGCTTGGTCGAAATCTTGTATCGCACCCTTATTGTCCCCTAATTGGCTGCGAGCATTACCCCGGTCGTTGTAGGCTTGCACGTAATTAGGATTGATCCCGATCGCCCGATCCCAAGACTCTATAGCACCTTGATAATCTCCTTTTTTGTACTTCTCCCCACCCTGATTGTAAAAATCCTCGGCTGTGGGTTCTGCCGCCACAAGCTCCCTCGCAACCTCAACGCCCAAATCCACCTTTGCTGAAGCCAACAATCTCAAATTGGAATTAATCGAAATTCCCCCTGAAAGTTGGTGATTTTCCGCATAACTTGGTTGACAATTTATCAAACTTGCGGTAGTCGAAACAACTAATCCCGTCAACAATCCGGTCAATATTTGGCAATTCATAGTAATCTCTACATTTTTATAATTTTAAACAACTATTTTGACATCAATCTGCGGTTTATTTAGGAAGGAAAATTTAATAACTTAAGCGATTGCTCCTTACCAGTATCTGCCTGGTAATGCAGATACGGAGGCAGAGCCTCCTTTGATCTGGCAACTTACAGGAGAGAGGACTGTAGGAGGTGTTTAAGTTATTAAGTTTTCGATCCTTAGTAGTACGGACGACCGTCTGCTCTTAAACCGAGGACTCCAAAACCCACTACCACCGGACATAATATTACAGAGATTAAAAATTATAAATCCGTCTTTCGCCAAAGTCGCCGCTTTCCGATTACCCATTCCTAAGTCCTGTTTATCCTATTTTACGGTTGATATTCAGCAAAAATTTCAATTTTTCCGACAATATTGCGATTAAAGTCTGCCAACTCTTCTGCCGGAATCCAATACTCTTGATGGCTCGAACTACCGACAGTTTGCACGGGATATTTGTTTAAAAATTCAGCCAAAACTCGAAAGCTGGTTACATAGCCAAAATATCCCGATGCTGCATCTTTGGTATTCCAATCTCGCGCAATTTGTATGGCATAAGCTTTGTGGAGTACGGGATAAAAAATAGGCTGAAAAGACAGTCGCGGCGGAAATGCCATAAAATCGCTTTCTTTAATTAATTCCATTTCTTTTTTCCCGACTGCTCTAAACAGCGTTACCGTCTCTTTATCTGATATGTTTATATTTTTAAACCAATCTTTCCAATCCTCCCAATTGTGAACTATTTTAGCCAGTTCAGTATAACCAGCAGCGCGAGGATGAGAACCATCATTATCAGCAAGTTCTTTGAGCCAAATTTCTGATTTTTCTAGCGGGGTACAAATATCTAAATAAGGTACGTTTAACTCACTGCAAACTTGGGAGAACTGATCGGATAAATTAGCTATTCTGATTGTGCGTTCGACATCAACAACTGGCGGCGGGCCTATCATTAAAACTGGCACTCTTTGTTTAGCAGAGTTTAGAATATAGCGGAGGTTTTCAATGGATTTTTCAAGTAAGACACGAGTTTTTCCGTTTTCAAAGTAAGCGTCATTGACACCAAAGGAAAAGACTATTCTGCCGTCGCAGTAGTGAGGCAAGCGGGAAGAAATTTCGCTGAACCACCGAGTTTCTATGTCCGTACTGGTTTCTCCCCGCACTCCTAAATTATAGTAGGTAATATCCTGTCTTTGCCCGCTGGCAGCCCTGCAAACTCGTCCGGTCCAACCAAGATATTTGGGATCGCCCGTACCATTGACAAAAGAGTCGCCGATAAAACAAATACGCATATTATATGGGGGAATTGGGAATTGGGAATTGGGAATTGGGAATTGGGCATGGGGCATGGGGCATCGGGGCATTTGTTATATCAATTCCGGTTGCACCGTCAGGTGATTGTTGACTGTTGACTCGGTGTCGAAAAACTTAGTTATGATTTACTGTTAACTGTAGTCCTACAACAAGTAACCACTAACTACTAACTATTTGCCAATTACCAATGCCCGATGTCCCATGCCCAATGCCTGATGAATTTAGTTTTTGCCAGTGACGGACAATCCTTCTACAATTACCGATGGTGTATGGCAAGAACCGTTCCACTCGGAGTCTCCTCCTAATTCTACCAATTGTTTGAGGACGCTGTAGACGTTGCCGGCTACCATTGTGTCTTTGATTCTGCCGATTATTTGACCTTTTTTGACTCTGTAGCCGAGATCGACGTTAATTGAAAAATCGCCAGAAATTCCCGCACTGCCGCCGAGCATTTGATCGATGACAATGCCGTCGTCTAATTGAGTGATTAAGTCAATTAACGATCGCTCTCCTGGTTTAATCAAAACATTAAACAAACTCGGTGTGGGATAGCTGCCTAAACCGGGGCGGAATCCGTTGCCGGTGGTGCCGCTTCCCAAAGCTCTACCGGTGGTGCGATCGGTATAAAATAGCTGCAATACTCCGCTGTTGATAAAGACGATCGCCCGAGTGGGAGTACCTTCGTCATCAAAAGGACAGCTATAGGGCCCGGTATCCGGCTGCTGCGAGAGAGTGACAAGGGGTGAGGTCACTTGTTGGCCCAATCGATCGCTCCAAGGTGAAGCGCCTTCGAGCACCTGTTTACCGTTCAACGCCGCACACACAGTCCCCCACAGCAAATCGGCTGCTTTGGCTGTAAACAGCACCGAAACGCGCCCGGTAGCGGTGGCTACATTCTCTTTCGCCCATTCCAAACGCTGCAAAACCCGCTTGGCGCTGGTGGTTAAATCGAGGGTACCGCGTTCGGTTTCGCCATCCCAAATGTTGAGGAAATCTTCGCCACGGACTAATTCTGCTGACAAGTAACCGCTGAGGGTGGTGTCGGTGTGGCTAGAATCCAAGCCTCTGGTGTTCAGCAAGCGGGTGCTTTCAATTTCGCAGTCGAGTTCGGCTGTGCAGAGGCTTTCGGGATATGCTTCGCGGACGATCGTGATCGCCTCTTTTCCCCAGTTTACTAGCTGTTCGGCCGCCACCGACACTCCGAGATCGGGATAAACAACTTTCTCACTGGTGCCGAGTTCGACGGTTTCCGGTTCGTTGAGTTGCGAAAGCGCGATCGCCCTCTCTACCAAAATCTGCGGTTCCACGGGCCCGTAGGCCACCGCCAAACCCGGCCGCCCGTCCCGCCACAGTCGCAGCGCAATGCCTTCTGCTTGGGCGGTTTCTAGCTGTTTGAGGCGGTTTGCTTCAAAAAAGACCGGCCGCGAGAGCGATTGCGATTCCAATACCTCAGCAGCTTCGGCACCTGCTTTGGTGGCTAG
>JBDTEI010000335.1:0-5963 GCA_039922675.1 Microcoleus sp. | reverse complement strand
CGGGGTGCGAGTAAAACCAGAATAAGTGCTGGTAGAGAATCGGGCTACCTTCGTTAAAAGGATCGAAAAAGGTTGTCCCCAAGGCTAAATCGAACAACATCAGCACCGCAGCCGCAGTCAGGGCTGGTAGGCAAAATAGTTGCAGCAACTGGGCGCTCAAAACCGTCCACACAAAGATGGGCATTCGGAACCAAGTCATGCCCGGTGCTCGCATTCTGACGATCGTCGTTACGAAGTTAATTCCCCCCATAATCGACGAGATTCCCAGCAGCGCCACACTCACCAGCCAGATAAATTGGCCGTTGATTAAATCGCCCGACGGGTTCTGGATGCTAACCGGCGGGTAAGACCACCAGCCGGCCTGGGCGGTGCCGCTGGGCAGCAAGAAGCTGGAAATCAGCAGGATGCCTGCGAAGGGAATTATCCAGAAGGAGATGGCATTGAGGAGGGGAAACGCCATGTCCCGCGCCCCGATCATCAGCGGTATCAGGTAGTTGCCTAGACCCACCATGCACGGGAAAACCCACAGGAAGATCATTATTGTCCCGTGCATGGTGAATAAGCCATTGTACAGCGGGCGATCGACTAGATTTAATGCTGGAGACATCAGTTCGGCGCGCATAATCATCGAGAATAAACCCGCGATTAAAAAGAAGATAAAAGCAGTAATTAGGTACTGAATGCCGATAACTTTGTGATCTTTGCTGAAGCTGATGTAGCGCCGCCAATCAATCTGATTTTCGCTGCTATCGCTTTCACGATCGCCACCGTTGGCTATGTTTTCAATCGAGTTGTTTGTCATTTTTCAGTTGCTTAGTTATTAATCGAGAGAAAATTCTGTTTTTTGCCGAATAGTTCGATTAGTTGGGAGCATCTGGTGTTTTGCATTTATATATCATAGTGCGATCGTCCTCGCTCGCGTATTTTACAACTTATTACAATAGATCTCTTGCAAAAATGTTCGAGTCATAGAGCAACCGCAGATATCGGGCAGATGCAACACCGATTGACGCAGATGGTTTCAGGGTATTTTCGGATTTTTGCAAGAGGTCTAATGCAGGCGATGCTCCCGATCAGTTGGGATGATTCACCACAGGAGGCGGAGCAGGTTTCACAGTTGGCCAGAAGCTGCCTCTGGCGTTCTGCACTTGCTTTTTGTGTTCGGAAACCGCCCGATTGCTTGCAGGAGTTGGCGATTGTGTCGCAGCTTTGGTCAGCCAGCGATCGTAAGCTGCGGGGGATTCAACGTACACATCCGCATCCATTAGGGCAAAGTAAGTGCCACTGAATTGAGAATCTCTCAACCGATATTTGCCTTCTCGGATTGGCGCAAACACAAAATTAATACTGCGGTTGGGAATGATATCTTGCTTGATGCGGAATTCAGGAACGTAGAAACCGTGAATAACATCCAGTGATTGCAATGTCAGCCGCACGTTTTGATTAACTGGCAGGTGCAATTCTGTACTGGTAACATTCTGGCGCGGATAGCGGAAAGACCAAGACCACTGTTTAGCAATTACCTCAATATCTTCAGCAACTGGTTTAGGATTATTGTTGTTTTCCGTGGGTTTGCTGGCGGCATAAACAGGTTCTTCGAGAGCCAGGTGCAAGTGGGCGATCGGCGTCAAACCTTGGATGTTGATTTTCTGATAAATCATGTAGCTTTGAGCGGCAACCCACGTCACTAACAACACCGGAACAACTACCCAAAGAACCTCGATTTTCCAATTTCCCCTCGCAGGATGACCGTGGCTGAAGTCTCCTTTCGGTGCGCGGGAAGTGAGAATAGAATAGAGGATAATGGCAGCAATTCCGATAAAAATAAACGTTCCGATCGATACCAAGAAGCTAAACAGATTGTCAACTTGTTGGGCTTCTGCTGTTCCCTGGCTGGGCATCCAAGAATAGGCCTGCTGTCCCACCCAGTGGCTGGCTATCATATCTAAGGCGATCGCGATCGCCAATAGCAAGCTCATGAAAACTTTCATAAAATTCCTGCGGCTTTTAAAGATGCCTATTCTAACTCGAAACTCTTAATTTCTTTACCTATTTACTTGAGCGTAGAACTAGGATTTAATCCCTGTCGGAGCAAACCCGCAGCCGTATTGTGAATCCCAAACCCGTCTCCCATGTGTGCTCCCAGCGTCCCGTGAACGAATAGTAAACCCAGCATGACAACCCCTGCTAGCAAATAGCTCCACTGCACTTGTCTGCTGGCTTCTTTGCGCCAACGGTAGCGCTGAAACCCCCTCCACACGGTCAGGGCCACGATCGCCCCCAACAGCAAAACTCCGCCGACACCGTGCAAAATCATCGTCGGGGCGGCTCCCAACCCCCACGCACTCTTGACATTCGCTGGCGGATCTGCGAGCATAATCTCGAAAAATCCGGCTGCTACAGTAAAAAATGTGACGATCGCACTTGCCACCAAATTGTACCAGCCCACATCATAAAAGCTCGATCGCAGCGCAGGGATTGCCAAAAATTTCAATATCGGTCTTTCTAACGCAAAAAGATTTCCTGCTATATCAAACAAGATGGCAATTATAAACAAACCAAGGGTAAAATGCACCAAATTCGGATGAATTGGCACTTCGTAGGGCAGTCTATTTGCACCTAGCTTGAACCCCAATTGATCGACAAGTTGCTGCACAAGCTGCGAGTTCATTGCAAAATTCCTCTTTTCGTCGCTTCAACGATCGGCTCTACGTGCAACCCGTAAACCCAAACCAGCCGAGTTCCCAGATATGTTTGAAATAAAACCAAACAACTCAAAAAAGTTGTCGCCCCGAGATAAGCCGGCGGTACTTTCAAGGGATTGCGCCTGCGAATTACGAAGCGCCAACCCGTGATCGCAGCCAGAATTGCCCCCAGCGACCAGCCAGTAATTGTGTGCAAATCCAGTATCGGCTTAGCCGCCTCGTAAGGTTGCGCCAAACCAGCTTCAAACTGACCGAACATCACAGCTAGGAATATGGAAACAGTCGCCACAAACAAGTTCCAAAAACTCACCTCAAACAAGCGGTGATTGCGAGTGAAATATCCAACAACGTCGCAGAAAAACGAGAAAAAAACCATCGCAATTACAAAGTGGACAAGAATCGGATGGAGCGGATCGGGGTACGGCAGATTGGCGCTATTGAGAGGTAGAGCAGGCATTGCTTTGTCCTTACGGCATCAAGGCGTTATGGTTACTTTCGATCGCAGCGGCAAAATTAAGCTGGTCTCGCTAATCACTATTTGCTGAAAATTGCCAATTTTATATCTATCTAAAGATTGATATAAATAAAATATAGCGTTTCTCAGTCAAGTGAGGTACATTTTTAGAGCTAAAACCCTTAATGGATAAGGATTGGTTGTACCTGATCAGCTAAGGAAACGCTATAGTGTTAGTTTTATGGCTTTTCGCTCACTTGCTGAATCAGTTTCGCAACCAGTGCAGTCCATCCCGTCTGGTGCGACGCGCCCAAGCCTGCACCGTTGTCGCCGTGGAAATATTCGTAAAACAAAATCAAATCGCCCCAGTGAGGGTCATTATGAAACTTTTCCAAACCCCCATAAATAGGTCTTTTGCCATCTTTCCCTTTCAGAAAAATGCTGTTTAGCCGCTGCTCTAATTGCAAAGCAATTTCCCATAAATTCAGCAGCACGCCCGAACCAGTTGGAAATTCTACTTTGAAGTCATCGCCGAAATAATGATAGTATTTTTGCAAGGATTCAATTAACAAGAAGTTCAACGGAAACCAAATCGGGCCGCGCCAGTTTGAGTTGCCACCAAATTGCTCAGTCGTAGACTCAGCAGGCTCATAGTCTACCTGATATTTCGTACCATCCCACTCAAAGATAAACGGATGTTCTAAATGATAGCGAGAGAGAGAACGGATGCCATAGGGCGAGAGAAATTCATTTTCATCTAACAGCCTTTTGAGGACGCGCCGCAATCCTTCGGGCGTAGTAATTGAAAGCAGTCTGCGCTCACCGACTCCTGGAATTTCCATACTGGCAATATTCTTTGCTAGTTCTGGGCGGTTCTTGAGAAACCACTCGATTTGCTCTTTAAATCCTGGGACAGTTTGTAATAAGTCAGCTTCCATAGTATCGACAGCAAATAAAAGCGTCATCCCCACCATTGAGCGGACTTTTAGCAAGGAACATTCACCGTTAGGCTGAGACAGGGCATCGTAATAAAACCCATCTTCCTCGTCCCACAAAGCAATTTTTTTGGGGCCGACATGGTTAACAGCATCAGCTATGTGAAGAAAGTGTTCAAAAAATTTGAGCGCCATGTCGGAGTAAACTTGATCTTCGCAGGCAAGTTCTAAGGCGATTGCTAACATATTTAACGAAAACATTCCCATCCATGCAGTACCATCTGCTTGTTCCAAATGGCCGCCAGTTGGCAAGGGTTTGCTGCGGTCAAATACCCCAATATTATCTAAGCCTAAAAAGCCGCCTTGAAACAAATTTGCACCTTGAGGATCTTTGCGGTTTACCCACCAAATAAAGTTCAGCAACATTCTGTGAAACATCCGTTCGAGGAAGTCGCGATCGCCTTTACCTACCCGCTTTTCTTCAATTTTATAAACTCGCCATGCCGCCCAAGCTTGCACTGGTGGGTTAACATCTCCAAACGCCCATTCATAGGCGGGAATTTGACCGTTCGGGTGCATATACCACTCGCGAGTTAGCTGTAGCAATTGCCGCTTGGCAAAGTCAGCATCGATTAAGGCGATCGGTATGCAGTGAAATGCCAAATCCCAGGCCGCAAACCAAGGATATTCCCATGTATCTGGCATGGAAATGACTTCTTCTGCATGGAAATTTCGCCAGTCAGCATTGCGACTATTTAAACGCTGCGCCGGTGGTATTGGTTCTGCTGGATCGCCTTGCAACCAAGTGCGAACATCGTAGGAATAAAACTGCTTAGCCCACAATAAGCCCGCAAAGGCTTGACGCTGTACATTGCGGACATCTTCATCAAGATTTGGAGTCAGCGAGTCGTAAAATTCATCGGCTTCTTTTTGCCTATGAATGAATGTGTCTGCAAACTCTTGGTTAAAAGGAGTATCGCTGTAAGTATCAGTAAATCTGAGTTGAATAACTGCCGTTTCTCCAGCAGCAATTTCTAAGTGATAGTGGGCGGTGGCTTTAGTACCGATTTGAGCGGGATTTACAGCTTCTTGGCGATTGTGAACGATCAATTCGTGGAAAGCATCTTTAACATAAGGTGAGGTATTAGCTGCCCCGTACACACGCTGTAGGTTGGTCTCGTTTTCGGTAAATAGCAGCGGGGGATTGTCTTGACAAAATAGCCAGCGATCGCCATATTCTTGATGGTGAGCTTTGATAACTCCATCGTCAGATCGAGCCACATACGCTGATTTTTGGCTATCAGTCCAAGACCAAGTATTGCGAAACCATAAAGTCGGCAATAAGTCAAGGGTTGCTGTTTCTGAACTTCGGTTAGTAGCGCTGATCCGAATGCAAATATCTTCTGGGGATGCTTTGGCGTATTCAGCAACGATGTCGAAATAGCGATCGCCCTCAAAAATTCCCGTATCCATCAACTCATATTCTGGCTGACATTTGTCGCGCTTGGCATTTTCCTCAACCAACAAAGTGTAGGGATATTCCTGCTGCGGATATTTGTACAGCCAGCGCATATAAGAATGAGTTGGCGTATTGTCTAAATAAAAGTAGTATTCTTTAACATCTTCTCCGTGATTTCCTTCACTGTTGGTAAGTCCAAATAAACGCTCTTTCAAAATCGGATCTCGGCCGTTCCACAGCGCTAGGGCGAAACAAATTTGACAGTGGCGATCGCAAAATCCCCCTAACCCATCTTCGCCCCAACGGTAAGCGCGCGATCGCGCCATATCGTGAGGGAAATACTCCCAAGCCGTACCGTTGGGCGAATAATCTTCGCGGACAGTTCCCCACTGGCGATCGCTCAAATAAGA
>JBDTEI010000334.1:0-12737 GCA_039922675.1 Microcoleus sp. | reverse complement strand
ATTTTTTAATATAACGAAATAGCGATCGGGCTGAACTCTGCCGTTGGATGACGCTTTTTCCACAACCGAAGTGAAAAATCCCTTTTAAATCCGCGACAGTTTAATAACTAAAAAACCCGGTTGCTGCATCCATAACAATCTCAAATCTCAAATCGACTGCGGAGTCAATCTCACACTCCTGGAGGCACTCCGACTCTCAGAAACAGAGTTTTTTTTAACTCTGATTGAAGGTTTGAACGAAGTATAGAAATTAAAAAATCTCGTTTGAGCATCCCAGACAATCTAAAATCCTCAAGCTGAGTCTCTAAGTCTACCGTCATGATTTGGATCACAACAATTACGTCAAAACTTAAATAATTTAGTGATAAATCTCAGTTATGTAAAGATTTCCCTAAGATGTAAAGATATAAGTTAATATTCGGAGGATGACTGCATGGAAGCCCTACGCCAGCAAGTTACAGCATTGACCCAACAAGTCGATGCTCTGTACAAACTCATAGAAAACCTCAATGAAAAGTTATTGGAGTCGGCCAAGGAGACGAAGCTGGCCCAGCAGAATATCGACGATCGCTCCATGACGGTAGGAAATCACAAAAGCTCGCCCTATAAAAGCTACAGCAGTCTCGACGGGCTCCTCGAACACAAGGACATACTGTTAGATGACAGCTACTTCGACAAGAATTCTCAAAGCCTGGAAAAAGAGCTGAGTTCCGAGATTCAAATCCAGCGCCTCACAGCTCAGCTAACAGCGGCTTACAATCGAATTGCCGCCTTGGAAGAACAGTTGCTCGCCAAAAGAATGCACTCGCAAAAGGTAGGCGGGTCTAATTAAATATTGCTGCTTGCGATCGGCATTAATCAAGAGAAAAAATATAACTTTTGTTGATTTATGCTCGTCTACTTATAGAGTAATTAAAAAGACTGTTTTTGTCTCGCGCAATTAACAGTAAGAATACTGTATCAAAGCGAGATATTGTGTAGAATATTCTGTAAATCTGAAAGCAGAAATGCTACAGAAAATGATATAATTATTCAGCAAAAACGAAGCTGGTTGAGCAGCAAAACCAGGTTCGCAGCTCGATCGCACATCTGAATTTTTCATATTTAATTCCTCACATTCCGCGACGCACATAAAACGAAAAACCCGGTTTTAATGTTTAATTTCACAACGCGATGCTAAGGCTTCCACAGCTTGCAGGAGTTGGGTTGGAGTCCAATTAGCAGCTAGACCACTGGCGATCGCACACGCACCCGCACCGACACCTTCCTTAACATACCCGCGATCGTAAGCTTGCAGTTGCGCGTACCGAGAACCCGCAAAACTTAGCTGTGCAGCCAACAAAGGCACACCGCCGATATCCTTAGCGAGTCCCACCGTGTCTCCTGTCGGGTCTTGGGCCACCCAGCGCGTAGTCCCCACCGCGACTTGTTCGGGACACCATAACAGCTCATATTCGCGGGTTAGAGCTTGCATCAAAGCATACACTGCCAGCATTTGCGTGCCGCCAGCCAATAGTACCCCGCAAGTCCGACTCGCGGCGATCGCCATTGCAGCCACCACTATCTGCATGGGATCGCCCACCGCCGCTACCAAATCCAAGGGAGTGCTGTTTTTTCCGCCAATTTCCCACCCAGCATTATTGATCCCCGCTGTCACCGCAGCCAATTTTTGAGTATGATTGCAGCGAGGGTGAGAACTATTAACCTTCCCCGCCGCTGCAATTCCCAAACCCATTAACACACCTAAAGCAGTAGTCGTGCCACCAACTACACACTCCCCTAAAATTAAATAATTGCCGTTAGTTTCAGCGGCCAATTTAGCTCCCCAAATTAACCCCTGTTCCAGCAAATGTTTGACTGTTTCTAGTTCTAAAGCATTCCCAGAAGTAAGACACTTTGCGGCAGTACCGCCCAAATCAATTGCAGGTACGGGAGGCGGCAGGGGTAAACCTGCATTGAACAGGTAAAGGGGAATTTCCAAAGCTTCGACTACGGCGCGAGATATCAGTACCGGCGATGCTCCGGCTTCTAGGGGCGGTAAAGGATACTGCGGCGACGGTTGGGGGCCGTTATACAAAAATTCTGCATCGGCTAAACAAGTAAATTGTCGATCGCGCGGGGTTGCTCCTGCTGCGGAAATCCCCGGAATTAAGCCAGTCGCCGTAAATCCTAACACGCAGGCAAATATCGGTTTTTGTCCCCGATAGCGATCGAGCCACCGCTGGCCCTGTTCAATTTCTGTATAAATACGAATCATATAGTCAGTTGACAGTTGACAGTTGACAGTTGATAGTTGGCAGTTGGCAGTTGGCAGTAATAATCGGGGATTGGCAATCGGGAATTAGTCATTAATCTTCCTTCTTCCGTCTGATTTACTTCTAAATTCTGACTTATTCCATTAACATCTATCCATTAAATCCCATACACTGCCACGGAAGCCGAACTTTTTCTCTCAACATCCATCTACTACATCTGTTAAATCCCGTACATTGCTCGTTGCCGAACTTCCCTCTTCCCTCTTCCCTCAAATTCTGTCAATCATTCGACAAGCGAGCAGGCAAGCTGTCAAATATTAACTGACAACTATCAACTGACAACTATCAACTATCAACTGACAACTATCAACTATCAACTGACAACTGTCAACAACTACTCTTCATAATCAATTAAAACTTGCACCCAGCGCGGCGGCCGCGGAATCGGATTTCCCAAACGATCGAGCAGCAACAAAGCTACTAAATGCACTACGAATAAATAGACAATATTGTTAACCAGAATCATCCCAGCGGCGATCGCCTCAATTGTACTCAAACTCGGTACGTTCAGCCAGCCCAGCTTCACAAACACCCATTCCACAATATCTGTTACCTGGGCGGTTACATAAACCCAGAGATCTTGACCCACCAAAGCTGACAGCAGCCAAAACTTAAAAAAGAAGCCGACAGCACCAATTAGCGCGCCCACACTAATAGAAAAATACCAGCTCGCTTTGCGTTGCCAAAGTCCTCCCAGTGCAACTCCCATAATTCCAAAAGGAATCACATATAAAATGCTCCGCGTCGGGCCCATGAGTACCGACAGCAGCAAACCGGAAACCAAAGCTGACATCCAAGCGGCTCGGTTGCCCCAGCGCAGGTAAACCAGAGCAATGGGCACCGGGAAAAAAACCCGCAGCAACGGGCCCAGCGGAAAGTAATAATTTATCAGCCAAATCAAGCTAGCTGTACTTGCCAAAAATGCCGTTTCTACGAGCCTCAAAGGCGCTTCTCCAGCGGCGGGCGTCCCCGGATCGGGATTTTTGCGATCGCCAGCCATTGCTGAAACAGTTGTAGTTTGAGGCTCATTATTGGTACTGGGTGAACTGCCCGAATTAGACGCGGCATCTGCTGACAAAAAATCACTCATCCGATTTTAGATTTTAGATTTTAGATTTTAGATTTTAGATTTTACGAGACTTGTCCGCTATGTGGCGGATTCCCGGTTTTTAGATTTTAGATTAGACCTCTTGCAAAAATCGGAAAACGCCCTGAAATTATCTGCGTTTATCTGTGTTTATCTGTCTGATATCTGCGGTTTCTGTATCAATCAAAGACTTATGCAAGAGGTCTATTTTAGATTTTACGGGATTTGCGCGCGATGCGGCCCAGAGTCCCTTTGTTGTTCGATTTGATATGCTAGATTTTACGGGATTTGCGCGCGATGTAATCCAGAACCGGCTTCACGAGTGGATGCCACCAAATTTAATATTGCTCGCAGAAGCCGGGTTGAGGTACGCACGTCTTATCTTAGATTGATTGTCTCAGCACAAATTTTCAGCAACATCATTTTTCAGCTTTGACTTCCTGAATTACAAAAACCGAACAAGATGCGTGATGAACAACATAATTGCTCACACTCCCGAGGAAAGCTTCTGTGAACCCCGTGCGGCCGCGCCTCCCCACTACTATTAAATCTGCCCCCCAATTTTGGGCGTATTCACAGACACAATGCCCCGCATCGCCGTCCATTTGGCAATCAAATTCTGCCTGCACTCCTTGTTTTGCTGCGGCGTCGCAGTAATTTTTCAGCAAACCTTCAGACTGTTTTGCCTCCCTTTCCATCCGCAAACGTTGAGATTGATAAGCTTGATCCATTAACTCGACATTCATGCCCAAATCGACCGGAATTGGCACTGCCGTCTCGCCCAGCGTGTTGACAGTAACGCAGTGAAATAGCATCATTTCGGATCGATCGATCGAGGCTAATTCTAAGGCTTGACTGAAGACGCGGTGTCCTAGATCGGAATCATCAACGGCGGCGAAAATTTTCTTAAAACTCACAGCTTTACCTCCAGTGGGAAATCATCAATATCAGTTAGTTAAAAGAGAGTGCTTTTGAATCTAATTCAAATTAGCAATCTCTGATACTTCTAGACTAACAGACGCTCCAAGGCGTGTAGATCTGGAATGCACAACACGTCACGTTCGCGCTGAATAGTTCCTTTTTTTTCCAGCTTGCTCAGCACTCGCGTTACCGTTTCCCGAGCCAGCCCGCTGAGGCTACTTAATTCTCTGTGAGGCAGGTTGGGAATTTCTGTGCCTCCACTTAACATGATTTTCCCTTGCCCCTCTGCCAAAAATAATAGAATATCTGCTACTCGCGAGGTACTGTCGGACTCTCGCAAACGCAGGCGGCGGTTGACTTGCCGCAGGCGGCGGGCCATCAGTTGAGCTAGCCGAATACCTGCGAGGGGCTCGGTATGAATAAGCTGCACAAAATCTTGAGCTGGCATATTCCCGATCAGTGTCGGGGCTAGGGTGATGACATCTGTCGATCGCGGTGTTTCTTCGATCGCTGCCATTTCCCCGAACAGTTCTCCTTTCCCTAAAATATTCAGTGTTACTTCTTTTCCGTCTAGGTTGTAGGTGCGAATTTTCACCCAACCATCCAATATAAAATACACGGATGTTCCCCAGTCATTTTCGAGTAAAATCACTTGATTTGACGGATGACTGCGGGTAACGATGTGGACAGTTGCTCTCTCAATTACAGGATCGGGTAAACCTGCAAAAAAAGGAGTAGAAACAATCAATTGATTTATATTAGACTGCGGATCTCGGGTGTTAAAGCGGTCTTCCATGAGGCCATCATTTTAATTTATGCGCTTGAGCTGCGCTGGGCATTTAGAAATAGCTGGCAGCCGAGTCATTCGATTTGAGATTCAAGATTTGAGAAACAAGGATCTAAAATCGGCAATTTTTCCTCTAAAGTTTTGCGGTCAAAGGTCGAATATGGGAATTAATAGCCTCAAGCTCTGATTGCGAGCTAGAGACTAAAGACTATACCATAATTGTTTAGATACATACCGCAGAGCAAATTTTATTAACAAAATTTTAGCAGCGCGGCAAGCCACTGAGCGATCGAGTTACCGAAGACAATCACTTGGCGAAGACAAGCTTAACACTGCTGAGAGATTTGTTGTCAGCAGGCCCGGCAGTCGATCGGCTAGCCGGGACAAGCACAAGTCCGCACACCGGACACATAGCGACCACATCCGACTGCAAATGCCTGGAACCTGTCAAATGTCAGCACGGCCAGGAAAATCCCCAGCCATTCCCAGGCTAAAGCTTGGCGCTCCTGGCAACCGAAACCGTCGCAGTTTCCAGCAACCTTGTGATGCTAGCCCGAGATTATTGTACCATTAATCTCTAGCCATGAACACAGATAAAAAGCTATCATAAAAGGTTGGTCAAATCGACGGCACGGGGACAATCCCGAATCCGGGAATCCCAAATCGCAGATTGTTTGAGGTTTTTTCCAAGTCTGTGAAAGATCGAAACAAAAATTGACCGCATTACCTGAGGAGAGACAGACGGCTAGCCACCGCCCCAAACTCCGGGTGATGGGTGGGGTAGTGGCAGTTCGTGCGATCGCTGCTATCCCTCTGGGCTGAATCGCCTGTCTGTGCCCGAAAACAAGGAAAGCAGCCGCAGAATTTGAGAGCACTTGCAGTCAACAGAAGCGGGCATTTGATGCGGAAGTACCGGCTAACCTATCATGGCAATAGAAGTCATCCGAAGGCAAAAGCAAAAGGTTAATTCAAAGTTGTCAGAAAATATTAGTCAATTATTAACGGACTCACATTCAGATTATTCTATCTATTGGCATAGCTGCCGCCTGACTTCAATCTTTTTTCAATAAAGTTTATCCCTAGCCGCATTCCCAGAGGTTCCGCCCTTGAATTCTCAGAAGTACAAAATTCAAGCACTTATTGCTGAGATTGATGAGGTACTCAGCAAGCCCGCACCCCGCTTGCCTTGGACGGGTTCGATCGATACTGTCCACCAGCGCCAACTGTTAGAGCGAGTTCGCGCTTATCTGGTTTCTTCAGACTCAAAGGTAGCCGCCCGCCAGGGGCTCGCCAGCCCTAATTTCCGCCCCGAACCAGTTCCAGTGCCCAAAATGCCGCCGAGGGTCGATCGCCCCTCGGCAGCAGAGCAAATCATGCTTGCCGTCACCGGAGAAATCAGCAACCTGCGTTCAAGCCTGACGGGGCCGCTCCAAGAAGACATAGAAACTCTGCGACAACAGCAGCAAGCTTTAATTCAAGAAATCCAACAGCTAGAAGCAAAACGACAGCAACAACAATCCCTAGCTCAGCAACAAGCAAATCAACAGCAAATCATTTCTGAATTCTTGCAGGTACTGATGGGCCGCTTGGAAGAAACCTTGGATCGCGATTTATCCCAAATTCTCGGTAGCCTAGAAAATCAGTTGTTGCTAAGCAGTGCTGCACAATCGCAGCAATCGACTTTAAACCCACAAACCTCAGAAGAGCACCCGCTGCTGACACCGGCTCAGAGATTAGAGCAAATGCAACGGTTCCAAGCTAGTGCTGACAGTCTGCTGATGAGGCTCGATTCTACGATGGGTATCGTGTTCGAGGCTTTGGAAGCAAATCTGCAAAGCTATCAAGCTTCCTTGGGACAAGGAATCGACAATATGTATGGTTTGAGCCAGCAGAGCGAGGCAATGTTAGCGGCTTTTGTCAACCACTTGGCTGCACAGTTGAGACGAGAAGCGTCTTCTTACGTGCAGCAGCCGATCGCCCTAGCAAATCTCGAAACGGCCGCCCCAACCGCAGCCGATCGCTCCTCAGCCACTGATGGCCTCTCAAATACTGCGATCGAACCCTCAGCCGCCGAAAGTAAAGAGCGTAGCGGCGAACTCGGAGAACAAGACAGACTGCCCTACGCCGGGACAGAAATTTCTCCGCAATTCGGAAAGTTGAGACGCGATCGCGATCGCCTTGAAGCCCCTCTCTCGCTCCCGGATTTGGAAGATAATTTGTTCGGTTCTGCACCGGAAAACCCTCAAAATATAACAAATTTTCCGGGCGACGACTCGGAAAATTTGTTAGCAGAAAAGGGCGAGAATGTAGAGGATTTGTACGCGAGTTTGTTCGCGGGAGGAGCAGTTGCAGAACTAGAATTAGAACTAGAAAGTTTCAAATTAGAAAATACTGAAATTGCTGCCGAAACAGAAGCTGCACCATCTCAAGCAGTGACCGAAAGTGAAAATACAGAACCCTTAAATACTACCGAAGAATTGTTTGTAAATCTACTAGATGAAGGCGAATCGCTGGAAGATTTTCTAGCAGATGAAGATTCAGAATTCGTAATCGGTAATTCTGTAGACGCTCTAACTTTAGATAGTGAAGATTTATTTGAACCGCAAGTTTCAACAGTACCTGAAGTTTCAGAACTGTCAGCCTTAAGTTCCATCGAGGGAACAGTATCTCAGGTTTCAGAATTGCCAGCCCTAAGTTCGATCGATCCGCAACTTGACTTGGACGATCGAGAAAATCTAGAAACGGCTCAAAACCTAGGCGAGCATTTCGACACTACTGCTGTGCCTCCGCCATCAGAAGATTTGAGCGTGTCTGCTGAAATTAGCCCGAACCAACTCAGGGGCGCGCGCGTGCCGAGTGCCCGTGATGTTCAAACTGACGAGTTGGGAATCTCGTCCCAGGCAATCGATGATGTTTACATCCAAGCTTCGCCGGACGAGGATTTGCTGCCGGTTGAGGCATTAGAAGATGACCTCGATCGAGCCCTAAAGTTGGATGTTAATACTATGGAACTGTTGGAGACGGACCTCTACAATCTGGAGGGATTGGACAATACTGCGCAACAGCGATCGAATTCAAATGCGGCTAACAGCTTGGATTTATTTGCGAGTTCCCCCGAGGACGGTGCAGACAATCCCTTTGGGGAAGTGGCAGAGGAAGAACTCGGCTCGCTGGAGGATTTGTTCTCCGATGTGTTGGAACTCTCACCGGATGATGAACCCTTTGTTTTAAAAGACGAACTTGAGGATGATTTGTTTGCTGAGGAAGACGAGTCGAAGTTGACGCTAGACGACATTTTGGCTAGTTTGAACGAGACCGATGGAGTAGAAGCTCAAACTGCAAAAACGCACAAACTGCGATCGACTCCTCCAGAAAGTCAAAAAAAAAACCTAATTTCGACAGAGAGTAAAACCGGAGTTGTTGAGGAGATAACCGAGCCTAGCGAAACCACACAGCAGCAAGAGTCGCCAGCCCATTCTGTTCCAGGTGCGATCGCCTCTTTATCCCGGACTCTGCCGAAGTCTCGCTGGTATTTGGGCATAGATTTCGGTTCCAGCGGGCTGTCGGCGGCTTTGCTCGATCGCGCCAGCGGCCAGTTGCACCCAATTTATTGGGAAACACCGCAGGCTCAGGGTTCTGTAGCGAACGCGAGCTTTCGGATTCCCTCAGTCGCAGTGATGGAGGAAACAGCCCCAAGCGGCACAGGCCCGCAGGTGACAGTCAAGTCGGTGGGATACCGACAGTTGGATTTGCCTGTGGGAGAATTTTTACTGCAAAATTTTAAATGGCCTTTAAAGGTGGGCATTCCTTATCAGCGGGGAACTGCTGGGATGTACGAACCGCTGTTGCAGTGGTCGCCCGATCGGGCTATGTCGATCGCCCTACCGCTGCATGGTGTGCGGGCACTGCTGGCTACTTTGAATCCGAGGAACCAGGGGCAAACATTTGGCGGATCGGGAGAAGTTTGGGATTCTGAAATGCCGGGGGCGAATTTTGCCCTATTGCCAGTTTCTAATTTAATCTGTAAAGCTTCGGGACTGACGGCCGAAACTCTGAATGCGGCGCTGAAAGACTTGCAGGGTGTGATTTTGGGGACTCCGGCGGGCTGGTCGGAGGCTTATTCGTTTAACCTGCGGGAGGCTGTTTTGGGCGCGGATCTGGTGGCTTCGGGTGCGCAAATTTTTGTGGTTCCCGATGCGATCGCAACTTTGGTTGCTGCCGTAACTCCTGTGAAAAATCCCACAGGAATGTCATCTTCGGCGCTGGATTCTATTCAGGGCGAACTCGAAGAAGCTGCACCGCTAACGGTAAATGCTTCGTCTTTTAGCGGCGGAACTTTGATTCTGAATGCGGGAGCGGTGACGGTGGAATTAGCTTTAGTTGAGTTGCCGGAAAATCTTCAAGATTTAACTCGTGCTGATTTTACTTGCCAAAGTTTTGATGCGGCTGGCAATGCTTTCGATCAGGATATTGTCTGTCAGTTGTTGGCTAAAAATGAAACTTGTGGAATGTCGATGGATTTGCCACGTCCAGGGCATCCAGATTTACCGAGTCGCTATCAATTGCAGCAGCGGTTGCAAGGTTCTGCTTTTGGTCTGCAATTGTTAGAGGCAGCAAGGCATTTGAAAGTTATTTTGCAGCATCAAGAAAGTTTTGTTTTGGATATTGGCCAACAGCATTGGGATGTGAAGCGCCGAGATTTGGAAAGTTTGGTTTTAGTGCCTTTTTTGCAGCAGTTGAATCGTCAATTGAATGCTTTGCTCAGCCGTGCGGGAATGTCGCCGGCGGGGATTAATCAGGCGATTTGTACTGGGGGTATGGGTGGTTGGCCTGCGATCGCCCGCTGGTTGCGGCAAAAACTGCCGAATGCGATCGTAGTTCAAGATCGGGAATTGGAGGTCGATCGAGATATTTCCGAAATCCACAATTCCGCATTAAATTCTGTATCTCAAAGCACAAAATCTTCAAAAGAAAGTGGTCGAGTTGCCTGCGGGTTGGCGAGTTTGGCTCTCTATCCTCAAATTTTGGATGTGTTGCAGCAACAGTACAGCGACTTTTTTCTGCTGTGGGAATTAATGCAGGTTTTGGGCCCAAAAACTCTCAGCTTTGAGGAAATTTTGCAGTTGTTGGAACGCCAGGGCGTGAATACCCGCACCTGCGAGCCCCGGATTATGCAGATTTTGGAAGGAAAATTGCCCGCCGGACTTTTGCCTGATGAGCAAGATTTCATGCTGCTAGCCGAGGAGTCGAGGCAAAATCCCGATTGGCAAGCAATTTTGGCCGAGCCGCTTTTCTTTGAAGATGTCTCGCGGGGTTATCGTTTGAATATCGAACACGCCTCTGTGGTTCGCGAATATTTAGGCCTCCTCGCTTCTAGCAGCCAGCAAAAATTGTTAGAGCCGTTAACAATTGCTTGGGATGTTCGCACGAATAGCGATCGGTGAACCGCTAAAAACCGGGTTTCTCAGTGGAATCCTCCCTGTCTTTCCCGAAGATTCCTAGTAGAAACTGGTTTTTTTGGGATCGCGACTAATTTTTTTTTAAGTGAATGTACTTAATTTTACGGAATATTTATACATTTGCAGAGGAAATACACAGAAACTTTATAAAAGTTGCAGCTTTTTAAAGATTGTGCAAAGCCGAGTAGTTCAGCTTCTCCTGATTAAGAGACTCTCATAAGATGGACGTGAGATGTCGTTAAATTTGAGACGAATCAAATGAAATTTGCGATGGGTGCCTCTAAATTATCCGTATTTTCAGAAATGCTTTCCTTATTTGTTCCGAAACCTACTTACAGAGTGTGTGTATCAAAACAACACCTTCACCGATCTGTAACGAGCAAGGTCAAGCGGTCGATCGATATTCTTGGCTCGCTGCTGGGACTGGTTATTGCTGCTGCGGTGGCGGTGCCGGTAGCGGTAATAATGCTGTTGGAAAGTCCGGGCCCGCTGCTCTATAGTCAAGTCCGCTGCGGCTTCAAAGGGCGGCATTTCCGAATTTGGAAATTTCGATCGATGGTTGTGGGTGCAGAAAAGCTCAAACACCTAGTTACCAACGAAGCCAAGGGCCACATTTTTAAGAATGAAAATGACCCGCGAATTACCCGCGTCGGCCGCTTTTTGCGGTGCACGAGTTTGGACGAGTTGCCTCAATTCTGGAACGTGTTAGTCGGCGACATGAGTTTGGTAGGAACTCGGCCGCCAACTCCCGATGAGGTTGCTGCCTATGACGATTTTCACTGGCAGCGTTTAGATGTCAAACCAGGCCTGACTGGGGAGTGGCAAGTCCACGGAAGGTCTGGAGTTAAAGACTTTGACGATATTGTGCGCATGGATCTCGACTATCAGCGTAAGTGGTCTGTTGTCTACGACATTTATCTAATTTGCAAAACGGTTTGGGTGGTGTTGAGTAAAAACGGCGCGTGTTAAATGGGTAGAGTTTTTGGGTTGTTTAGTCATCCGTTATTAGTCATTAGTCATCAGTTATTAGTCATTAGTGGGAGCGTCGGAAGTCGTGAACGTTATTAGTCATTAGTCATCAGTCATTATTGGGAGTGTCGGAAGTCGCGAATGTTATTAATCAACTGTATTGGGCCCGATCGATGGCGATCGAACTCTCCACGATACAACCTTAAATTTTATCGATCGGCACTTTTATCAACCAGAGATTTAGAGGATATCACCTGCCTGCCATATTGTTCTAGCCAGGATTGAATTGCTAATTTTAATTCAGCTTTTTGTGCATCTTGAATTCCTTCGGGATCGAAGCGATCGCAATAATAAAGCTCGATAGACAATGACAAATCGTCCATCGAAGATAATTCCGGGTGTTCCGCTTTTAACCTCTCGATCCAATTTTTCAAAGACTCAGAAGGATAGCGAATTAATCCCAACTCATTTAACGCCTGTTCTATTAAATAAAAATTCGATCTCGTATTCAAAGAATCTTTTTTATCAATAGCTTTTAGCCAGCTCTGTTTCTTGTGTAAAAGGCGGAAATTTTTCTTAAATTTGGGATTGCACATCAGGAAAAATATTAATGCCAACAGCATTCCTCCCCCATACTTCAATCCATTGCTACCATCTGATAAATATCGCAACCACAGCCCAGTTTTGAAACTCAACAACGACCATAAATCAGAGATAAATGCCCATTGGGGAGCAGCACTATCCTCAATACTTGTCCAATCAGAAGGCGTAGTATCAAAAGCTTGCCATTTTCCCGCGACATAAGCCAAAGTCCAAGCATGAGCGTGGCGGCTTCTTACAATATATTGGTTCTCCAAAGAACTAAATTCATGAACAGAATATCCCACAGCATAACGGGCTGGAATACCAATTTTTCTCAAGATAAGTGCCGCAGCAGTTGCAAAATATTCACAATGTCCGGTGCGGGTGTGCAGTAAAAATGTTGACATAGGAGTAGCATCCTTATCTTGACCCGCAAGCTTTAGTGAATAAACGAAATTTTTGAGAAAAAACCACTCTATTTTATCTAATATTTCTGGTTGCGATTTTCCTTGAATATTTAGTTGGCTGATGATGGTATTTAGTGCAACTATCTCGGATTTTGGTATTTGCAAGTCGTCTTCTGTGGGCGGGCTATCTAAAGAAAAATTATTATTAAA
>JBDTEI010000333.1:0-5096 GCA_039922675.1 Microcoleus sp. | reverse complement strand
TGCATCGGAGTTGGAGCGGATTTACGAGTAGCCATGATTAACACTCCTGGTGTTATTTATTTCACCAATAAAGCGACGACAGTTCGCTAATTAGAATTAATTTAAAATTTATTAGTGGTAGGTTGGTGGTTCCAATTAAATTCACAACTAATTGTTAAGGTTAAATTGGTTGTGAATTTGTTGGGTATAGTTCAATACGCTTGGGTTAAGACAGTGCTGTTCCCAACCCCAATTTCCCTTCCCGCTTCATTCAATGAATCGCGATTCACGGAAAAAGGCTCGATCAAGGCAAAAAAAGCTCTGCTTTCTCAGCAGAGCTTTCTCATCGGACTTTAACAATTATTCGTCGTCTTCCTCAAACTCCTCGTCTTCGTCTAAACTAAAATCATCCTCATCGTCATCATCGAGTTCGTCATCATCGTCATCGTCGTCATCCTCATCAATTTCATCGAGTATGTCGTCAATTTCATCATCTTCATCATCGAGTTCGTCGTCATCAAGTTCTTCAGTATCTTCTTCAGAAGACTTAGCTAACTCGTTGCGACGCTTCAAACTTTGAGCATTAAACTCTATTAAGTCGGCAATGGCAGCTTGCGGGTTTTCTGCAATTGTATCGTAAAGCTGGCTCATAGCTAAGGCGACAACTTCGATATCGTATTTGAGTTCATCAGGCCGGCCGAGTAGTTTGGGAAATATCGTATTGTTCCACTCTTGCCAGTCAAACTTTTTGCCGTTGCCATTGCCGTTGCGTTTGTTCAACTGAGCTTGCACGTCCAATCCCAACTTTTCTCGCATTGCATGACCAATTTTTGTACCAATGCGGCTATCTCGGCGCTGAATAGTCACACCGTACTTCTTATGAATCGTATTGCGAATCTGTTTGACTAGCTCAACAGCAACTTGTTCGGGGCTCAGATTAGGTTGAGCTTTAGATTTGGCTCCATTGTTACTGCCGGCTGCTTGACGGTTCTGTTTTTCAGAGGGTTTAGATTTAGCCGGCACAGACGACGCAGACCGATTGGAAGCGGATGCGGTTTGTTTTTTCGTTGTTACCATGATTGACAATTTTACTTACATAACATCAATTTATTAGTGCCGTTAGGCACAATTACCCCCTCCATTTGCGGGGGTATGTTTCACTTATTAGGAGGAAGTCTAAGTTGATCAATGTGAGTTAAATATTAATTTAAACTGCCCTGTACTATCTAACATATAAATCATGATGTTTCTCAAACAGTTGTCTAACTTAGCACTGGTTCAAACTCCGATAATTGCACTAGAATATTACAGTGCAGATCGCCTAAAAGTATTGTCATCATTTTATGACTGCGCCAGTGAGCGTTGTTTACCTGTTTATTATTGGAATACCGGCTATGCAACTCTTCAACAGGTGCAGTGTTCCAATAAACATCTCGAAAATTTAGGTTTGCACTCAAACCTGACTTGCGTTTCAGATGCTTCTTCTCAAAGGTATAATAATGACTGCATCCTCTGCAAAACTGAGCTATCTGTCGAGAGCGATGTCCTGCAATTTTTGCTAGAAAATGACTGCCCCGGTATCTTTTTGTTAGAGGACATTTTGGAGTCAGGGGATAGCGAACAATCTATCGTCCGCCGTTATTCTCAGTTGGCTAACGCATTCTTTGAGTTGAAAGGGCGTTCAACCGAACAATATTGGGTACTGCTGGGCGAGTACATCCAACTGCCATCGAAGCTAAGGCCACTAATTCCCCGGTTCAAATGTCCGTTACCTGATAGTCTTGAGGTTGGAGTGATTATAGATAAGTTTTGCGATCGCAATTGTTCCCTTGATTTTGGTTTGGATGCGGTAGCGGCCCTCAAGCGGCTGGTTGTTTCTAGTCTAGGGCTGCCCACTGCTGAAATTGAATTGGTGTTAGAGCGATCGCTGTTGGTGACTACTTCAGTTGTGCAGATCGTACAGTTGGTATTAGAGCATAAAATATCGCAACTTCGAGACCAGGGTTTAGAATTCATGGCGAATCCCGACGTGCCTTGTGCAGGCGGTTTAGATTTATTAGATGCTTATTTGGACGATGTGGGGAAGTTGTCGGACAGTAATGCTGAGAAATATCACCTCAAACCTCCCAAAGGAATGCTACTGTGGGGGCCGCCGGGGACTGGCAAAAGTTTGAGCGCAAAGCTAGCTGCTAAGAAACTTGGGAGAGCGCTTTTAGCAGCAAGTTGGGGCAATATTCTAGGTTCTTCACATCCAGATCGCGCTTTATACAAAATTCTGGAAACAGCCGATAATTTGGGTGGATGCGTGCTGTTCTTTGACGATTTTGACAAAGGTTTTTCTGGGTGGGAATCAAATGCTGACGGCGGTGTAGCTAGGCGGCTGTCGCAGAAATTGCTCACTTGGATGCAGGAGCATGAAAGCCCCGTGTTAATGTTAGCTACTGTCAACCGCTTAGAAATGCTGCCGGCTGAACTTATCCGCAGATTTGACGACGGCGGTATTTGGTTTGTGGATTTGCCACACAGCGGTGCTCGGTATGAGATTTTCAACTTACATTTGGCTAAATATTTCAAGGAACAGTTTGGGCCAGGAAAAGAGAACCCTTGGAGCGACAGGCAGTGGTATTCGCTGCTGTCGGATTATGCTGGGGCAACGAGTGCTGAAATTGCGATCGCAGTTAAACGCTGTGCTGAACGAGCCTATTGTGAAGGGCGGCCAGGTTCGATTGAATTGGCCCATTTGCGTTATCAGAGAACTCAGTTTGTACTGTCGTCTGAGCGTTCTTCTGAGGACATTCAGGGGATTCGGAACAAAGCTAGTTATGCTCGTCCCACAGCCAGTTCGGACACTTCTAGGTTTGCAGCCTGCGAACAAGAACTCTTTGAGTATAAGCCCCCTACTTACGATTTGAGCGAAGATGATGCTGTTTAATTTATAGCAGATGGCGACACGGAAATAGGCCGGATTTGCGATCGTCCCACTGAACATCCACCAGCAAGCGCGATCGCGAGAATCAACCAGCAAAGGCGGCACACCACGTTTTACCCGGCCGACTCCGCAGCAGCATCACGCCTTTTTTCCGCGCAGTCGATCGAGAATTAGCCGATGTAACTGTTGACATCCCTCGTTTCGGACACCACGACATCACCACCGACACCCAAACCGCGAGTATTTTGTAGCACCGCGATGCCTTAAAATTTGTCGTAGATTTGATTATGGAACGTGCCGAAACAAGATTTTAGTTCAGAAACAAACATTAACCGCCCCAACTTGTCAGAACCTTGATTTCTACTTCGCAAGGAATGGGCGATAAAAACTTGTCGCCGGCTGACACCATACAACTCTGAAGTAAAGTTTTTACTTGCTCAATTTCAGCAATTGGACACTCTAACAAAATTTCATCATGAACGACACAAATAAGTTGAGCTCCTGTTCGTTTCAAAGGTACAAAAAGCTTCGCTAATGCTAATTTAGTAATGTCAGCACTCAGCCCTTGAATCGGGTGATTCAGCATTTCATTGAGCAGCGGTTTAGATTCTTTAGACCAAAGTCGCCGTCTGCCAGCCAAAGTGCGACTTTCTCTAATCCCTTTCTGCCACTGTCGGCGAATGGCTGCGTGAAACTGTTTAATGCCTGAATAGGAGTTAAAAAACTTTTTGCGAAACAGCGAGGCTTTTTCCAGAGTTAAAATTACGCCATATTCAGACTGAGCCATGTTCTTGAATTTGTTGACTCCCATGCCATAAATTAAACCAAAATTAATGATTTTGCCAAGCTGTCTCTCATCAGATGTGATGTCAATCAATGGTTTGTCAAGCACTAAAGAAGCCGTGAGTTTGTGTAAATCTTCACTTTGAGAGTAGGCAGCCCCCATTGTGCGATCGCCCGAAACCTTAGCCATAATTCTTAACTCAATTTGGCTGTAATCAGCTTTGAGCAGTACACAACCGGGTGCTGTGATAAAACACTGCCGAGTTTCCCCATCTCTAGGAATATTAGTTAAATTCGGTTGGCGACAGCTAAACCTACCAGACCTCGCTCCAATCTGAAACCAATTCGGATGAATTCTTCCAGTAACGGGGTGGATATTATGGGGCAAACCTTCAACAAAAGTGCTGATTCGAGTTGACACGCTGCGGTAGTCGAGCAAATCTTGAATTACGGGATGTTTGTCAGCAAAGCAAATCAATGTCTGAGTATTGGTGGAATTAACAGGAATACCAGCAGATTGAAGTGCTGCTAAAACTTGTTTGGGAGAGCGGGGATTAATGGTTTCAGTAAATTCGGGAAGCAGGGAGAGTTGTTGGTGAGGGTTAGGTCGATGCAATTGCGAATTAATTTGGGTTAAAAGTAAGTCGCGAGTTTGACAAAGTTTGTTGCCCAGAACTTTCCACTGTTCTATATCTAATAGCATTCCATTTAGCTCCATAGAAGCTACCGTAGGCAAACAAGCAAACTCCAATTTTGCAGTTTCCCAAAGTTTTGAAACTTTCAGTTTTTGTTTGAGCGTTTCTCGCAACGGCAATAAAATTGCAGCATCGGTAGCGGCATATTGCAGTTGATCTGGTGTCAGCGTTCCACCCCAGTCGCTTGTTTGCAGCGTTTTATCTAGCTTAACGCCGAGTAGTTGGTCGGCTACAGCTTCTAACGATAAATTGCGTTTGAGTCCAGCAACGAGCACTCGGTACGCCAGATAGGTATCGAAAAAGGGACGGCTGGGTGGCAATCCAGCTTGAGTTAGCATCATCCATTCAAATTTGAGGTTGTGACTTATTTTCAGGGCTTCTCCGGCTAATAGGGCACGCAAGGGGTTGAGATCGGCGGGTGCGATCGCCCTGATATCGATGACTGCGACGGGGCGATCGGGAATTGCTAACTGTACTAGGCAAACTTTGGCTCGGTACGGGTCAGTTCCCAAAGCAGTTTCGCAGTCTAGTCCAAAGTACGAAGCCTATTGAAATGATTTAAAAGCTAATTCTGAACCTTTATTGAGCAACGGTAATGAAGTAATATAGCCAGTAGTATGCAGCCGTGACGAATTCTAGTCCCTGGCTGTCACTAATCTCAAAGTGATAACAATAGTGAAGGAATGAAGGTTTTCAGCGGACTACCCTTA
>JBDTEI010000332.1:0-5169 GCA_039922675.1 Microcoleus sp. | reverse complement strand
CTGTATGGTAGTTAAAGGAGTGTTTAAGTCGTGGTATGCCATAGAAACAAATCGCGATCTGTTTTCGCTTTTCGCGGCTGCTAATGCAATGAGTTTTTGCATTCTAACTGCTTCTTGATGTTTGCTCATGGCTATCTTGATGGTGGCGTGTAGTTCTCTTTCTTTAAACGGTTTTAGGAGGTAGCCATAAGAACCAGTATTTTCGGCTCGCTGCAAAGTTTCGTCGTCAGCATAGGCAGTTGTATAGATAATTGGGATATCTAATTCTTGATGAATTATTGCTGCTGTTTCTATGCCGTCAATGTCGCCTTTGATGACTATATCCATTAAAATTAAATCTGGTTTAATTTCGCCTGCGCGCTGGATGGCATCGGCTCCACAAGAAACGATATCGGCGATTTGATATCCCAATTTTTCTAATTTGTGAGATAAATTCTTAGCAATTAAGAGTTCATCTTCGACAATCAAAATATTAATGACTCTTGCTGGTAAATTCATGATTTTAAAACCTGTGAGAATATTTTAGCTCGTTAAATTTCAAGTGAAATACTGTGCCAGTTTGTCTTGACAGTTCGATGCTTCCTTCTAACTGCTCGGTTAAAGTGCAGACAACTTGAAAGCCCATCGAGTTAGTTTTGCGAAAATCTAAGTTTTGAGGAAAGCCAATGCCGTTGTCCTTGACGAAAAGGTGGATTTCTCCATCGCCCGTTTGATAGCATTCTACGCTAATTGTACCATTTGCGCCATCAGGAAAAGCGTGTTTCAGAGTATTTGAAACCAATTCGTTAGCAATTAAGCCGCAGGGAGTAGCGGTCTCAAGGTTTAGGGAAATTGGTTCAGCTATTACCTGCAACAGAATGTGGTTGTCGCTAATATTGTAAGAGTGAAACAAGTTAGTTACCAAATCTTCGAGATATTCGCCAAAATTAATTTCCGCCAGGTTGGTCGAGCGATACAGTTTTTCATGAATCAGAGCCATAGAATAAAGACGATTTTGACTTTCTTCAAACATTTTGGCTAATTGGGGGTCGGCAACTGTGTTAGATTGTAATTCTAACAGACTAGCAACTACGCAGAGGTTGTTTTTGACGCGGTGGTGAATTTCTTTGAGCAAAATTTCTTTCTCTTTGAGGGAGATTTTTAAATTTGCTTCCGCTTGTTTGCGATCGCTCAATTCTGCTTGCAGTTGCTGGTAGAGTAGAGATTGCTGAATGGCGATCGCCAATTGATTCACCAACTGCTGAAATAAATTCATTTCCCATTCTTGCCACTCACGAGGCCGATCGCATTGGTGGGCAATCAGCAATCCCCAAAGCTGGCTGTGCTGAATAATCGGCACTACTAATTTTGCCCTAACTTCAATTTGTTTCATAAACTCCGCCACACAAGGTGTAATGGAGGGGTCATCTAGTTCGGAGATCGCACAAATTCGTCCTTGCAAATAAAGCTGATAATTTTCATCAGGAAAAACCTCTTTGCCAAAAAATCTATCCACCAGCGGGCTGCATCCTTCTGCCACGGCTTCGGCAATGACTTGGCCGCCAGTTTCGGGTAAAAGTTGATAAACTAAAACTCGATCCGCTAACAATACTTGTTGGAGTTCGGCAACAGTTGTGTTGAGAATTTCCTCTAATTGCAAAGACTGACGGACGCGACGGGCGATCGCCTCCACGAGCCGTTCTTGGTCAAACTGCTGCTGTAGGGCGATTTCGGCGTATTTAGAATTGCTAATATCCGCCACGTAACCAATAATCTCGATCGGTTCACCTCTGCTATCTACCAATAGTTTTAGTTCCGTCCGTAGCCAGCGGTACATTCCATTTTTATGCAAAAAACGATACTCGCAAATGCAGTTTTCTTCCTCGGACAAATCAGAAAAATTTACTAGAAATTGTGGCCGATCTTCAGGGTGAATGCGGCTCGACCAAAAGTTAGAATTTGCTAACAGCTCTTGGGGGTCGTAGCCAACAATTGCCTTAACGTTGTTGCTGATGTAAGTAGTACAAAAATCTCCCGTCGGTGCGGCAGTAAAAATTACCGCCGGATTAGAAGCTAGTAAAAATTGCAGGCGTTCTTTTAACTGCTGTAATTCCCTTTCTGACCGCTTGCGATCGCTGATATCTTCGATCGCCGCCATGCTGTAGAGAGGAATACCCTCGCCGTCGCGGATCAGCGTCACCGTCAAGTTAGCCCACATCAGCTCGCCATTTTTTTTAATCAAGCGTTTTTCCATCCCGAAGCGAGGAATATTGCCCTCAATTAACTGCTTGACTTGCTCTAAATCTGCTTCTAAATCTTCTGGGTAGGTGATATCAGCTAAACTCATTGTCGCCAACTCCGCATCGGTGTAACCCAACATCTGGCGGTGAGCTTCATTCACTTTGATTATGTGGTAGTCGCGCACGCTTGCCAAACCGATCGCGATCGGAGCATCATCAAACAAATTGCGAAACTTTTCCTCAGTTTTTTGCAGTGCTGCTTCTGCGTGTTTGCGAGCAGTAATGTCTCGGGCAACCCAGATCACCAGATCGACCCCCAGCGGCGAAATACGGCCATCAAACCAGATTAACTTGCCCTCAATTTCCATGCTGTATTCAACTCTGTGGGTTTTCCCAGATGCCAGGGTTTGGCCAATGTAACTGAGGGCAAAATGAGCTTCCGCTTCAGGGAAGATTTCGGTCACGGTTTTGCCCAGCATTTCAGCAGCCGGTTTGTAAAGCAGTTGGGGAGCCGTGGGGGCGACTTTAAGGTAGCGGCCCCTGCCATCGAAAACCATCACGATATCCGTCATCGCATTAAACAGGGCTAGCATTTCGGCTTCGGAGTTTTGGAGTTTTTCTTCGGTCAATTGGCGATCGGTAATGTCGGTATCCGTGCCGATGAGCCGGCAAGCCTTGCCGGAGGCCGATCGGATCGCATTGCCGCGGGCAAGCATCCAGCAGGTGCTGCCGTCTTTGGGCAGCATCCGGTGTTCTACTTCAAAAATTTCTGTCAAACCATTTAGATAAGCATTTACGGCTTCCACGACGGCAGATCGATCGTCGGGATGAACCAGAGACACCCAATTTTCTATGCGGTTGGGAATCTCTGCGTCCTGATAGCCCAACAAAGCTTTCAAAGACGGATCGACGTAGATTTCGTCGGTTTCCAAATTCCAGTCCCAAACCCCCACTTTGCCCGCCGATACTGCCAGTTCGTAGAATTCAGTGCGCTGCTGGACTCGCAGTTCTAAGTCTGTATTGATCTGCTGCAAAGCGATTTCTGCTTGTTTGCGATCGGTGATATCCCTGGCTGCTGCTTGATACTGCAATATTTGCCCGCTATCGTCGAAGATCGCCCGATCGATCCACTGCTGCCAGCGAGTTTCCCCGCTCGGCAAAATTACCCGGTGCTCGCAAGTAAAAACAGGCTTGTCGGGAGATAGTAAATTATATCGATCCAGAAAACATTCTCGGTCTTCCTCTAACATCAGCGACAGAAAGCTGTTACCCAGCAAGTCTTCTGGTTGCACGCCAAAATAATGACAGTAAGCTTGATTGACAAATGTCATTGTGCCGTCGGGGAGGTAGCGGCAAATCAGTTCGCTGTGGTCTTCCACAATCGCCCGGTAGCTGGCTTCGCTCTGCCGCAGGGCATTTTCAGCATTTTGGCGATCGCTGATTTGTTTTTCGATTTCTGACTTGCTTTCTAAGAGTTCACACTGTTTTTGCTGAAGTTGTAAAACTTCTTGCTGCAACATTTTGACGAGGCTGTAAATTTCGGGTCGCATCCTTTCTTCAGTGAGTAAACCTACTGGCTGACCCCGTTCGTCCACAATTGGCAAACAATCGATCGAGTATTGACAAAATAGCTTAAATGCGGTAAAAATATCTGTAAATTCTGATTCTTTTAAAACAATTAAATTCCGCGTCATGGCGTGGGCAACTTGCATTTCTTGCCATCCATATTTGGTGGCTAAGTTCAGCACATCTCCCAGCCTGAGCAGTCCGATTAGCTGATTTTCCTCAACAACTAAGACGCAACTAATCGATACTTTTACCGTTTCGTTTGAGTCGGGAAGTGGGGGTGAATTAGGTAGCGGACAAGGGTCGATCGCCCGACGCATCAGGGCGATCGCCTCCCCGAGGGAAGTTGAGGGCGCAACTGTCACCGGATGGCGATCGACAAATTCTAAGGGCGATCGTAAATTAGCCGACAAATTAGCAATTTCCATAAGTCTTGGCCTAAAACTATTGCTAACTCATTTTAGCAAAACTTTTAATCATCAGCCTGATGATTAATGACTGATAACTGATGGCTGATGACTGACCTTATTTGTGACCAACGAGCAGATAAGTTTTCATTCCCCCTCTGCCTTTAACTTCAATAGTTCCCCGCTCCTCAAACAAATATTTGTGTTCCAATAACTTATAAGTAGTTTCGCTGACTTGAATTCGCCAAGGCAAACCGTGAGATTCCATCCGAGAAGCAATATTTACCGTGTCGCCCCACAAATCATAAATAAACTTTTTAATACCAATTACTCCGGCAACGACAGGGCCGCTGTGGATGCCGACGCGGATGCTAAAATATTTTCTATTGGTAGCATTAAACCGAGCTATTTCTGTTTGCATATCTAGGGCCATAAGGGCGATCGCCTCTGCGTGGTCTGCCCGGGGATTGGGCAGCCCTCCCACCGCCATGTATGCGTCGCCGATGGTCTTAATTTTCTCTAAGCCGTGCTGTTCGCAGATCAGGTCGAAACCCGAGAAAATTTGGTTTAGCAACTCCACGAGTGCGATCGGACTCATAGTGGTAGACAACTTTGTAAACCCCACAATGTCTGCAAACAAAACAGTCACTTCCGGGAAGTATTCGGCAATAGTAGTTTCGTTTTGCTTCAGGCGTTCTGCTATTGCCTTGGGCAAAATATTTAACAGCAGCTTTTCTGATTTTACTTGTTCTTCTCGCAGAGCATCTTCTGCTTGCTTGCGTTCCGTAATATCGTGGTAACTCCAGACTCGGCCGATAATTTGATCTCCCAGCCGCTGCGGTTCCGAATGGCGTTCAAAAAATTTGCCGTCTTGAAATTCCAACAAGTCGTAACTTTCGGCTTCTGGCTGCTCATAAAGCGATTCTATTCTCTCTTGGAATGCTTGGGGCTCTTTGAGTTGGTTCTGGACAAAAGCG
>JBDTEI010000331.1:0-2945 GCA_039922675.1 Microcoleus sp. | reverse complement strand
CTTGCAGGAATACGGTCGATTTCCGTGGCCGCGCAATCGCTACGCCGAACTTCTATCAGCCCTGAAAAAATCTCCCCCCACAGCAGTTGGTTTCGACATTCTTTTCATCGATCCGAGTCCCAAAGATAAAATGTTAGCCACCGCGATCGGCAAAAATGGCAAAGTTGTACTCCCAAGAACCACCAAAGAACAACCCGTAGCATCTTTAAAAGCAGCCGCCGCAGGTGTCGGACATATAATGCACGAACCCAACAGCGACGGCGTTAGCCGCGATTCAAAAATATTTCTCGACTCCATTCCTAACTTCGGTTTAGCAATGACTCAGAGGTACAACGCTGCTAACCCGCAAAATCCTGTATTGCTACCGCAGCCCCAAAATATGCAGGAACAAAAAGTCTGGGTTAACTGGCCGGGGAAAACAGAAAATCTACACACCTATGCTTTTGTTGATGTTGTAGAAGGTAGAATTCCTAAAAAGGCTTTAGCTGATAAATTAGTCTTAGTCGGCCTAGTCGCTACGGGTTTTGACCAGATATCTACACCTCTCAACAAGACTACGGCTGGGGTTTATCTATATGCAGCGTTGATTGACAATTTGCTCAATCAACGCTTGCTAAAGCGGCTGCCGGTAGTGCTAGAATTTTTGTTATTGTTGGGGATTGGCCCCCTTACCACTTCGCTTTTGTGCAACCGAGGTGTTAAAGAAAGAATTGCGATCGCCCTGGGTTTGCCTGTAATTTGGATTGTGGGTGCTGCTTTATTATTTGGCTTCTATTTTTGGTGGCTTCCCCTTGCCGCACCCATCGGAACCCTCATTTTATCGGGCACTGCTTTGCAACTGCGGGAACAGTACGAAAAACAGCAGTTGATGAGGTTATTTGAAAAGCACGTCGCTCCCGAAACAGCTCAGCTTATTTGGGCACGCAAAGCTGAAATATTTGCTCAGGGAGAACTCGAACCTCAAGAACTTACAGCAACTGTGCTGTTTATGGATATTCGCAGTTTTACTTCGATTTCCGAAAAAATGCCTGCGCGGGATTTGCTCAACTGGCTGAACAATTATTTAGAAGCAATGACCGACTGTATTATGGATCACGGCGGTGTTGTCGATAAATACATCGGTGATGCAATTATGGCAGTTTTTGGGGTGCCTTTTTGCCATAGTGAATATTCCGAAATTCAACAAGATGCTTTAAATGCAGTTGCGGCTTGCATCGCCATGCACGAAAAGCTCCACGAAATTAACCAGCAGCTTAGAATTGACCACAAACCTTTAATTAAGTTTGGCATTGGTTTGCATACTGGACAGTTGATTGCTGGTACTGTCGGCGGTTCCCGACGTTTAAATTATTCTGTGATCGGTGATGCTGTCAATGTTGCCGCTAGATTGGAGGCGATGAATAAGGAAATTGTGTCTGACAGTCCTTTTAATTTGTTGGTGACGGGGAGGACTTTTGCTTATGTGCGCGATCGCTACGAAGGCCAAAAAGTAGGGGCGATTCAATTGCGCGGTAAAAAAGAAGAAACGGTGGTTTATGCTATTTTGGGCGAAAAGCAGTAGTCAGTTGACAGTTGTCAGTGGGTATTAGTGCTGTCCCCGCTCGCGAACGTCATTAGTCAGTAGTAGACCTCTTGCAAAAATCTTCGAGTCATAGAGCAACCGCAGATATCTGGCAGATAAACACCGATTGACGCAGATGGTTTCAGTGTATTTTCGGATTTTTGCAAGAGGTCTAGTCATTAGTCATTCGTTTTGATGTGATGGCCGGTTGATTCTTCCCAATTACCAATTAGCAATTACCAATTACCAATTACCAATTACCCAATTTAATCAAATATACTCAGCCGCAGAGTTTTAGCTATTTGTTCCAATATAAACAAACCGCCGACAGAATTTCCCTCTTTATTCAAAGGCGGACTGTAAGATGCGATCGCCCCCTCGCCCGGAATTACCGACAATAGAACTCCGCTAACTCCCGACTTAGCCGGAATTCCTACCCGCAAAGCAAAGTGGGCGGATGCTTCATACAAACCGCAAGTAGCCATCAGTGCTTTCACAGTGCGGCAGTTTTCCCCGATCGCACCGTCACCATTTACCAACAGCATTCCCAGCTTAGCCAAATCCTCCACAGTTCCCGCCAAACAACAAACTCGATTGTAGGTTTCTAAAGCAATTTCCGAGTTTTGCAAATAGCCAGATTCTACCATTGTCAAGGCAAGATCCCAATTTTTTTGATTCGGTATTGCATTCACTGAATCGAGCATTAACTCGTCAACAAATAACTGACTTTTTGCTCGTTGATTCAGCCAAGTTCGCAGGTTTTGACAGCGTTCAACCGCATTTTCGCCGGGAATCAAAGACGCTAGGGCGATCGCCCCGCTATTAATCATCGGATTTCTCGGCTTCCCTTTATCTATTTCCAGTTGAGTCAGGGAATTGAAAGGCATTTCCGAAGGATCACAGCCCACGCAGTCAAAAACTGCTTTTTCGCCCAACTCGCACAGCAAATAAAGCAGCACAAAAGGCTTGATTGCGCTCATCAGCGGGAATGTTGTAGCAGCGCTGCCCCAGCTCAAAATTTGACCGTCAATTGCCCGAATTTGCACGGCAAACCCTTGTCTGTCAGCTTTGGCAAGCAGAGGTACGTAGGCGGGGATTTGACCTGATTTGCTGCGATTAATTGCCTCTGTTGCCCAATCTGCCAGTTGTTCGGGTTCCAGGGAAGATAGTTTGCTGGTGGGTGTTTTCACTGTCGATTATTTAGATAGTTTGAGGTTTGAGATTTGTAGTGCGATCGCACTCGGGAACCAGAAACCCGGTTTTCCAGATAATTGCGCCACTTCCACTCCTGCCAGAAATAGAATTTCTGAGGTTACAAAAACCAAGCTCAGCTTTAAGCGTATTGACGTTTTCGCTTGCGTGGAGATAATAAATTTATTGACAA
>JBDTEI010000330.1:0-6753 GCA_039922675.1 Microcoleus sp. | reverse complement strand
GTGTGTCGGGCGATCGATCGTCCGACAACACTCTGGGCCAAGGTGAACTCTGAAACCGGCTTTCCGAGTTCACCTACATACGGATATACAGCTTGAAAACATTAGTCGTGGAAAGAAATCGCGGTTGAGATTTTAGTTCCATCTCCACCTTCATTCGTCTCTGGAGTCAAATTTCCCATCGAAAATGTCAAATCTTAAATCGCCCAGCCTTGCACCCAAACTGCATTTTCCACTGCATCAGGAAACCCCAGATGTGCGATAAACTATCTACTTGACCAGTCATTTCGAGGTTTCCGGTAAGATGAGTTCCCCTACCACCATTGCTTCCTCCGATATCGAGCCACTATCGAATCAGCAACCAACAGTCACGAGTTTGGTGGCATCAGACAGTGCTTTGGTAAAGGCTGCTCAACTGCCGCCAAAATCTTGGACAATAGAAGATAGCGAGAAACTGTACCGCATTCAAGGTTGGGGCGAACCCTATTTTTCGATCAATGCCGCCGGTCACGTTACAGTCTCTCCCAAGGGCGATCGCGGCGGTTCCCTCGACTTGTGCGAACTGGTAGAATCCCTGAAACAGCGAAATTTGGCTTTGCCCCTGCTGATTCGATTCTCTGATATTTTGGAAGACCGGATCGATCGCCTAAATTCCTGTTTTGCCCGAGCGATCGCCCGCTACAATTACAAAAATGTCTATCGCGGTGTATTTCCAGTCAAATGCAACCAGCACCGACAATTAATTCAAGATTTGGTGCGTTTCGGTCAACCCCATCACTTCGGACTGGAAGCCGGATCTAAACCTGAATTAATGATCGCTTTGGCGACCTTACAAACTCCAGGCGCTTTATTAATTTGCAACGGTTACAAAGACCGCGAATACATAGAAACTGCAATTTTGGCCCAGCGCCTCGGGCAAACTTCGGTAATTGTGCTAGAGCAAATTGAGGAAGTAGAACTGGCAATTGCCGCGAGCATTGCATTAGGAATTAAACCGATTTTGGGAGTGCGAGCCAAACTCACTACCAAAGGCGTTGGCCGCTGGGGATGTTCCACGGGCGATCGGGCAAAATTTGGCTTGACAATTCCTGAAATTATCCGCGCAGTCAGCGAACTGGAAAAAGCTGGAATGCTAGACTGTTTGCAGTTATTGCACTTCCACATCGGCTCGCAAATTTCCTCAATTAGCGTCATCAAAGATGCCATTCGGGAAGCCAGCCACATCTATGTAGAATTAGCTAAATTGGGAGCTAATATGAACTACTTGGATGTAGGCGGCGGACTAGGCGTTGACTACGACGGCTCTAAAACCAACTTCCACGCTTCCAAAAACTACAATATGCAAAACTACGCAAACGACGTAGTAGCGGGAGTCAAAGATGCCTGCGATGAGCGAAAAATTCCTGTACCAATTATCATTAGCGAAAGCGGGCGGGCGATCGCATCTCACCAATCAGTCTTAGTTTTTGACGTACTCGGGACTAGCGATGTCCCCAGAGAAGTACCAGAACCTGTAGACGAAAATGCGCACCAAATTCCGCGCAACCTCTACGAAATTTACCAATCGATCAGTCCTGAAAATTACCAAGAAGTTTATCACGATGCTATCCAATTCAAGGAAGAAGCAGTCAGTTTATTTAACTTAGGCTATTTGGGAATTGCGGAACGGGCAAAAACCGAACAGCTATACTGGGCTTGCTGCGATAAGATACAGTCGATCGCGCGACAAAAAGAATACGTATCGGACGATTTGGAAGACCTAGAAAAGGTGATGGCGTCCATTTATTACATCAACTTATCGGTTTTTCAGTCAGTACCCGACAGTTGGGCAATTAACCAATTGTTCCCAATTATGCCAATTAACAGACTCGACGAAGAACCGACTCAGCGTGGTATTTTAGCCGATCTAACCTGCGACAGCGACGGCAAAATTGATCAATTCATCGATTTGCGAGATGTCAAGTCGGTTTTGGAACTGCATACGATCAAACCTGGAGAACCTTACTATTTGGCACTGTTTTTGGGAGGTGCTTATCAAGAAATTATGGGCAACCTGCACAACTTATTCGGCCATGCAAATGCAGTTCACATCCAGCTAACGCCTTCTGGCTATCATATCGAACACGTTGTAAAAGGGGACACTATGAAAGAAGTCCTCAGCTACGTACAGTACGATTCAGAAAGTTTGATTGAAAGCATCCGCCGTCAGACAGAAGCAGCTTTGCAGCAAAATAAAATTACTCTTTCCGAAGCCCAACTTTTGCTGCAAAATTATGAGCGGAGTCTCAGCCAGTATACTTATCTGCAATCTTAATTAGTGATTGGCTATTAGTCATTAGTCATTAGTCATTAGTCATTAGTCATTAGTCATTAGTTGATAACTGATGACTAATGACTGATTAGGTAGGGTGCAAATGCAGAAACTGACCTTTAAAAATTACCCATTACCATTACCATTATCAGAAATAATTGGTTTAAAGCCGGAACCCTGATCGGGAGAAATTAAAAGAAGACTATTCATTACTCCAATCCTCTTCCTTCTAGGTAGAGTTCCCTATCCGCCCAACGACTGGCGAGCTGTCAACTGTCAACTGAATGAACATTAGACCTCTTGCAAAAATCCGAAAATACCCTGAAACTATCTGCGTCAATCGGTGTTGCATCTGCCCGATATCTGCGGTTGCTCTATGACTCGAAGATTTCTGCAAGAGGTCTATTAGTTTGCATGACCGAGAATTTCTGCGATCGCCCGCCGCTCTTCTCCCTGCTGAGTCGGTAAAACTTGGCGAGCGTCAGTAATCAGCCAATCGAGAGCCGCCGCTTGCAAATCGATCGACGCCCCGGTTTTATCAACGCAGTAGCGCCCGAACACCAGTTTGTCAACCAACCGCACCTCCGGGCCCAAACGGGAATACTCAAAAATTACGCTGTTTTCCACAGTCGCCCCACTGCAAAGCCAACAATTCGGGCCGATCATTGTCGGCCCGACAATTTTTGCTCCGTCTTCAATAATCGTCATTCCGCCAATGTAAACAGGCCCGGTAATATCAACCTTGTCCCAGTTCACAGCTACATTCAAACCAACATAAATACCGGGACGAACTTCAATTCCGGGAATCGAAACGTTTTTAATTTCTCCCAATAGCACGCTCTGAATTGCCCGCCAATAGTCAGGCACTTTGCCAATATCCACCCACTCAAAGTCCATGCTGATCCCGTAAAAAGGCGCACCTGCTGCTACTAGCGCGGGGAATAACTGCGAACCGATATCATACTCCGTATCAGAGGGAATGTAATTGAATATTTCCGGTTCAAAAATGTAAATACCGGTGTTGATGTCGGTACTCAGAGCTTCATCTACAGAGGGTTTTTCTTGAAAAGCTTTAATTTTGCCAGAATCGTCTGTTACCACAACTCCGTAACTGGGAACCTCATCGCGGGGAACAGATTTCATCACAATAGTAGCGATCGCCCCTTTTTCCCGGTGCCACTTCACCGCAGCAGTCAAGTCCAAGTCAATCAAAGCGTCGCCGCACAGCACCACAAAAGTATCGTCAAAAAATGGCGAGAAGTCCTGAATTCGCCTCATACCGCCAGCCGAACCGACGGCTTCTCCAATCAGTTCTCCGTCCTCAATTCGCCCTTCAAAAGAATAGGCAATTTGTACCCCAAACTTTTGACCGTCGCGGAAATAGTTTTCAATCACGTCAGCCAGGTGGGAAACATTGACCATAATCTGGTCAAATCCGTGCTGGCGAAGCAATTCAACCAAAAACTCCATCACAGGCTTTTGCAGGATGGGAATCATCGGTTTGGGTATTGTCTGAGTAATAGGACGGACGCGAGTGCCTTTACCGGCCGCCAGAATCATCGCTTTCATTCTTAACTTCCTCAACCCTCTGTTAATTGATATCAACTCAACAATTAGATGCTAGCGGTTGCGATCGATTCGATCGCAGCACCATCCTGACCTGTTTATAGGCGATATCCTACCAGGCTATCAATCATTTAGCCCAATTCGCCTGGATTTAACCAACCAGGAATCACAAATCAGAAATAATCTCAAGTCCGGGTGAATGCACCTAAAATTGCCCTAGGGCTATAGCCCGGTTCGTCTGGCGGTTCTAGAGACTGGTAAACCCGCCCCGGAAGCCTATCTGATTTACATCCAAGCTCAAAGCGCCCGGATTTTGAGGTCTTGGTAAAACTCCTCTTGAAGCAACTCTACTTTAGACTGAGCCGACAGCAGCAACAACGCCCAAAAAATACCCACGCGGTCATAATGTGGCAAGTGAACATCCTCAGTCGATAGCGGGGGCTCTGGGTGGATAGAGGGGTGCAAATCGTTATGATGCCAGAGTTCCAGCAATTTGTCCAAGTCGAGCCAACCCTCATCAATGTCTTGACCCCGTTCTGCGAGAAACCGTTCCAGTTCGCTAGCAGTTTCCACCAAATTTTCTTGGTGAGCCAGCTCAAAGATAGCCTGGGCTGCTTGCGATCGCATTTTTGAGGTCGGGCGACGCCGGGGCGCAACAGTCTGCTCCATAGCTGCTTTCATGAGCTGCAACTGCTCGATCAGTTCTGGGAGAGTCACCGGGCGTTTTTGCGGCAGTTGAGCGACACCGCGACGGCGCAATTGTCGCTCCAGATGCTGCGGCAAATGTCGCCCTCCTGAGTGTTCTGCGTCTTCGAGGGCGTCTTCGTCCGATTCTGGATTCGCGGGGGGTTCTGAGAGGACAATACTTTCTGCTTTGAGCAAAACCAGCATGGAAGCGTACAAAAACGCTTGGCCGGAGTGGGACAAATCGGAGAAATCTGTACTCTGATCGGCATCGCAGGCGTTCGTCAGCTTGCTCAAACATCGATCGAACACTTCAATGACTTTAACGTCCCAAGGATTGATTTCTCCCCGTTCTGCCAAATCAATTAAAATTGCGATCCCCTCAGAAATCGTTTCTAAACCATTTTGGTCTCTGGAAACAACCATTCGATTTTAGATTTTAGATTTTATACTGATACGCCGACCCAGAAAAAAACCGATTTTTTACTCCTAAATTTGCTCGTTGGCTCGTTACCAGGATCTGCCTGGTAATGCAGATCCGCAGGCTCTACCTCCTTTGATCTGGCAACTTACAGGAGAGAAAACTGTAGGAGGTGCTTAAATTATTAAGTTTTCGATCCCAACCAAGTTTTTGGGTAAAAAACCCGGTTTCTGGCCCTGCGTCATAGACAGAGATTTGAGATTGTCTCTCCCTCACAACGAGAAAGTATCTCTATTTAATTGGAGGTTATTTTTCCAATCAATCAAATTGTTTGTCATTTGTCAACTTTTTAGTAAAAATTTACCTTTTTTTAAGATTAAATCTGGTCAATCAACATAATATCTGGGAGGGGCTGGTCTGTTCAATCTTTGAAAACTTATTGAAGATATTAGTTGATATCGTGTTCGGTGGATTGAATACAATAACTAAAGTTCGTAGTACATCAGTCAGCGTCCGTAACTTAAGAACGGACTGAAGTCCGCACTACGAACCGTTTTTGTTATGGTAATCAACCGGACACCATATGAATCGCCCCTATCAAACATAGCCTCTTTAGGTTTGGCCGAGGTTTTGCGGTTTCTTGCCAATTCCGAGTCCTGGCAATATTTGATATTTCAAAGCAATGCCGGCCGCCACAAATAAGGCAATAATCAGCGCCCCAATTCCTACGGGACTGGGAATCCAGAATGTCGCCTCCAAATAGTTAACTTCCCCGGGTTTCAGCTTCCAAACTAACTGCTTTCCCTGCTGATAGCTTTCGGGAACCAGCGCACCGGCGACAGTAGTTTCAATATTTTCGGCACCCCAAGGCGTGTTCAAGCTAAAGTCTAGCTCCAAAAGTCCCCCCGGGCTCAGCAGCAGACTGCCGTTTGAGGAAAGCAGAGAAAGAGAGCGCAAATCCAATTCCAAACTCAACCGATTTCGCAGCACCAATAACAAATTATTCTGCTTGACATCCATGTGAGATTCAAACTTCGGCAAATCGGTTTCTAGCCTACTTGCGACGGGAGGATTTTTGCCGGTTTGTGCGATCGGATTGTAAAATTGGTTAAACTTCTTTTCTAAATCGGCTCCATTATTGAATGGAATCGTCACTATAACTTCTCTCTCGGAAAGCCGTTTAGTTTTTCCATCCAGCAATCTCACCCGACTTTCTACGCTTTTCAACCAATCTGCAACAGTGTCGCTACTGAAGCTGGTCAACCTTTCCCCCAGTTTAATATGCTGCACGATTGCGCCGCGAGTTTGGCTGTCAAAGTTGACTCCGACATCGTACTGAACGCATCCAGTCACTAGAGTTAAAAGGCACAAAACAAAAGGTAAAAGAAAGAAAAAGTTTTTTTTCCTCTTCCCAGTTCCATCCTTGATATTTTGCTCTTTCATTGTACCTTTTCCCTGTTTTTTCCTATTTGCATGAATTAGCAAAGCCAGGTTTGTAGTGAGGACTTCAGTCCTTCTTGACTCAACTAGGATAAGAGGACTTTAGTCCTCACTACAAACCAAGACGTGAGTGTTAACATTTTGATAGCAGCAGTGTCGGAGTCACCTGAAATTAACCGCACTCAACTTATTGCCTCGAAGCGACACCCAACTGTTGAAACAGCATACTCGGCAAATATGCCGCACCGCCTACCCATTCGGCTTCGCTGCTTAAATCTGCCAAATTTTTAAAGGCTTCAAAAATGCTGCCTGCCACCATTGTATTCTTGACGCG
>JBDTEI010000329.1:0-5283 GCA_039922675.1 Microcoleus sp. | reverse complement strand
CAGTCCTAAAAAGTCTTCGGCAATATCTGGATATTGGAAAACGCGATCGATCTCGTCTAATCCTAAAATTAAAGGACTGTCGATCTGCGGTAAAATGTATTTTTCAAAATAATCTTTGCAGTTGACTTTGCTGCCAAAAATATCGTCCCAATAATCTTCTAATTGATTTGGCAAGTGCAACTCGCGCCCGACATAAGCACAGAACCACTTTAAAAATTTATCTAAGTTGGCGAATACCGCTTTATCTACTAACTGAAAAGTTAGTGGCACTGTGCAATAACCTTGAAGGCTTCCGTGATGCAAAATTTTTGCCATCAAGGACGTTTTGCCCATTTGTCTGGGCGCTTTGATTCTAATTAAAGCGCTGGGCTGTACAATAGTTTGATAACAACGTTCTTCGATGGGTTGACGTTCTACATAAAATTGAGAGGCGACATCGACTTGTCCTCCCGGTAATTCCGGTTCGGCGGCGGGTTGGGGTATTTCGTCGCTACTAATTTCTAATACTTGGTTTGGTGTTAAATCTTCGGGTTCTTCTGGGACAGATGCAGGAGTTTCTGCTAGCAAATTGAGAACTTCTTCGATAATAATTGGAGTATCGGCGGTAGTTTTCCATTCCCTTTGTTTGATGCGGTACAGATAGCCCCGCAAGTCGTGATTTAAAGGCGCGTTGAGCGGGAAACCGACGCGGATGGGGAGAATTATCGGTTTTTTGTCAGGACGGGAATCTTGCAGTTCTTTTGCTTGCTGGACTTGATATGTTAGTATTTCGCTTTGGCTGACTGTTGGTGGGAGTAGCAACACCAAATAATCGCATTCTTTGAGGAAGAAGTTAATGCGATCGAACCAATTATCTCCCAATCTAATGTTATTTTCGGCTGTGAAGACTGTATGCCCGATCGCACTTAAGGCTATTTCCAACTGTTTTCCCAACTCGCGATCGGGTTCGGCGCTGCGATAACTCACAAATACTTTAACACTGCTGGCGGTTTCCCCCGCAGCGGCTAAATTGTCCGACTCACCGCTATCTTCAGCATCGTCTAGTTTAGCCGATCGATGGTCGCCATTCGCCAGAGTCAGCTCAAAAGCCGCGAATAACTGTCGCAGTTTGCTGAGATCCGCACCTTCTCTACCCTGCTTAATTTTGCTGACTGTATCGGCACCGACGCCAGACTCGGCCTCGATTTCCGTCAGAGTACCTCTAATGTTATATCGGTCTGACCATTCTTGGAGCGCCTCGTTAAGCTTCTTTAAGCCCGGGGCTGTGAGAATTCGACCGCGATCGCGTTTTGACTTGAGCACTTCTGTTGCACTGAAAGAGGAAAGAATTGAGGAAGTTTAACGCCTTAACTCCCTATTTTAAGCGATTTTAAGGGAGATAGTCAGCCCGCCGGAATTTAAGGAATTTTACTACGCCCCGGTTTTTGGGCGATCGCAGGACTCAAACTCCTTCCTGATAACGCCTTCACCCTTTGAATATATTTTAAGACAAAAAAGTTTTCTTAACTCCCCAATCTCCCCTGCGAGTAGCCACTGATTTTTTTTAGAGTAGATACATCAAGCCAAAAAGGAGCATCACCATGAACAAAATCTTATACCGATTGGCAATGGCAGCTTTAGGAACCGCAGCAATTGTCACAATTAATACACTTAATAATTTAACAGAAGCATCAGCCGCTGGTAAATTTGACCAACCAGAAATTCATCAAAACACAATTTTTCCATTTGCTGTCCCCCATCAGTTCCAGAAATAGGGCAATTCATTGATTTAATTAAGGAGACATTATGAAGTCTACACTTTGCTCACCACAATCTACCGCTACACAATCTGACTTAGTTGATGCTGATGCGATCGATGCCTGCACTGCACTTGCGTGGGTTGAATTGGTAGACTTAGATGACAGTGCTCTCACGGGGGATGATTGGCTGGTTCTGTGCGATGATATTGATAGTGGGGAAATCTACCGCGGCTGGTTTCTGTGGTACGATCGCGAAGTTAGTGGTAATTGGGAAGCTTACGACCATTTGACCGATCGCCGATTTGTTGCTAAAAGCAAAGTTTTTGCTGAAAGTGCGATCGACTCGATCGAAGATGCTAGAAATCTGGCGATCGCACAACTAGAATTTGTAATCTAAGCCAGATATAATTCGCGCCGACACAACAAGAATTCGGCGAACAGAATTCGCAACTGAATAAATTTTCTTTCTCCTAGGCGAGACTGCAAGAAAAAAGGGGTAACAGAACCGGATTTGATCTGAGTCCCGGAAACCGAATATTCTCAAACAAAATAATAAACTTTACGGTTGTGGGCAAGAGTTAACTGTATGATGCTAGGTGGTTTGCCTCGAAAGCGGTTGAAAACGTTGTTTCAGCCGTTCGATCGTTGCAGCCGTTAAACTCTTACTCCTCACACATGACTCCAAAACTGCGATGGCTGTTGCCGGCCTTAATTAGTGTTTTGTCGATCGCCCTACCGGCCAAAGCTGATACACTAACATCCTGGCACTTCGACACCCGCCAAAATCAACTCAATTTAACAACAGATTCAGGAGTTCAGCCGGAAGTTAAACTAATCGCCAATCCAACCCGCTTAGTAATTGATTTACCCGGAATAGTCTTAGAATATCCCGAAAGCCCTCAAAGCTACAACTCAGCTATTCAAGAAATTAGAATCGGGCAATTTGACACCGAAACTACCAGATTAGTGATACAATTAGCCCCCGGTTATAAATTAGATCCGCAAAAAGTCCGAGTAATTAGAGAATCTGCCACTCGCTGGTCGTTTCAGTTACCCAATCCCGAGCAACTAGCAGCAAACGAGTCTTTTCAACCAGCAGCTATTACCCAAGTAGAACAAAAATCCGGTCAAGTTCCCCTAACTGTTGCTGAAGCAACTCCGAGAAACTATGGCGCTGATTTGGCGATGCGCACCGGTGGGGAGATGAACACAATTAAGCCGCAAGTCGAAAGTGCGATCGAACAGTACAAATCCTTGAGCGCCGGAATGTTCTTTCTGGATTTGGATACAGGAGAATATTTGGATATAAAAGGCGATCGAGTATTTCCGGCAGCGAGTACAATCAAATTACCAATTCTGATTGCCTTTTATCAAGATGTAGATGCGGGCAAAGTTAGCCTAGACGAAACATTAGTGATGAAGTCCGACTTAGTAGCCAGCGGTTCTGGAACCATGCAAGACGAACCAAATGGCACTCGGTTTAGCATCAGAGAAACCGTAGATAAAATGATTACCATCAGCGACAATACAGCCACCAACATGATTATCGAACGTTTAGGTGGAATTGCCAAACTCAACGAGCGTTTTCGCACTTGGGGATTAGCAGATACCCAAATTCGCAATTGGCTAGGCGATTTTCAAGGCACAAATACCACAAGTTCTGTGGATATGGTAAAGTTGCTGGCAATGCTATCTCGCGATAAGTTAGTTTCCGAATCGAGTCGGGAACAGGTGTTAGAATTATTGCGGCATACTACCACCAGAACATTGTTACCATCGGGTTTGGGGGCGGGAGCAGTAATTGCTGATAAAACTGGAGATATCGGTTTTGTAGTTGGCGATGCGGGGATTATTGATATGCCCAATGGCAAGCGTTATTTAGCCGCAATATTTGTGAAACGTCCTTACAATGATCCGATTGTCAGAGATTTTGTGCGGCGGATTTCGCGGATTGTTTACAATTATTTAGACCAACCTGCGGCGAAAGTATCCGATAATTTGCGGTGATATTGGTTATTAGTTATTGGTTATTGGTTATTAGAACTAACAACTAACAATTAACCAATAACCAATAACCAATAACAGCTAACAAATGACTAATCACTACTCTTTCCGTTCGACAGCTACAGTCAAATGAGCCACAACTGCCCCAACTGCGCCAAGTGCAGCAGCAATTGGAAATACTACACTACCTACAACGCCACCTACCAATCCCGCCATCAGCGGAATGTCTGCCAAAGTCCGCCCTTGGGAGTTTTTGATGACGAGGCGGCGGAGTTTTCCTTGCTGAATTAGTTCTTTGACTTTACCAATTAAACTGTCGCCGCTAATCTTAAATTCTTCCACTCTGACTTTTTCCTCTGTTGCAAATTCTGATGTGAATAAGGGAGTTTCAACTGTTGGGTTAGCTGAATCTGCGCCTGCTACTGTTTCGTCTTGTAGGATTGTTACTTGTTGTTCTAGTTGTGAGTTCATTTTGTGTAGGGCGGGCGAACACCAGCCGTTTAATTTCTATACTTCTATCTTGTGCGATCGCACTTCGCACCGACAGGCAAGAAAACCCTACAATCTGCATTCGTACTTTCCACCCCCACCTTTTTTCTCAAAACATTATCTCTGTCTGGTTAGATCGGGGCGGGTTTGTCTCTTCCTAAAGGTAGAGAATATGTTTGTGAAACAACCCGTTTATACATACAAACAAGGTGCGCAATGCGCACCCTACAGTTAAACTATTGGCAATAATTAATGGCGTGACAGTTAAGAGTTGACAGTTGACAGTTGACAGTTAAGAGTAGACTACTGACTAATTCCGCCTTATTTGTGTCGAATTTGCTCGTAAATTTCCACATAGTCTTTAGCTGGGTATTTCCATGAACTATCACAATTCATACCTTGAATCATGAGTTTTTCAAATTCATCATGGTAGTTATACCACAATCCGATCGCCCGATCGATCGCCGACTCTAAAGCGTAGTAGTCGCTTTGGTAAAAAACGTAACCGTTGCGCTCTTCGGGGGGGTGGCTGGTGCCGTAATCGCGATCGAACACCGTATTCACCAAACCGCCCACACCACGCACCACAGGCACTGTACCGTACCGCAACCCGATCATCTGAGTCAGCCCGCAGGGTTCGTAATTGCTGGGAACCACAATCATATCCCCACCCGCATAAATTAAGTGCGAAAGTTCCTCGTTAAAGCTGAGTTCTAAATGGCAGTCTGGATTGTCATTTAAAACCCATTTTTCGTGCTGGAAATGTGCGTTAATTCCTGCTTCTGTCGCCGAACCCAAAAGCACGAATTGCGCGCCTTTACTCAGACAGTAATAAATTGCGTGGTGGACGAGGTGAACGCCTTTCTGGTCATCTAAACGACCGATAAACGCCACAATCGGTTTGTCAGCATCCCGCAGCAAAAGCCGATCGCGCAAAGCTTGTTTAGTTTCCGCTTTTCCTGCCAAATCCTTGCAAGTATAGTGATCTGGAATATAGCGATCGCTCTGGGGATTCCATACATCATAATCAATACCATTGAGCACCCCGCGA
>JBDTEI010000328.1:0-3352 GCA_039922675.1 Microcoleus sp. | reverse complement strand
TTTTTTGATGACTTTGTTCTGGAGCCAGACGCATCTAATCGAGTCATTCTTAATTGGCGAGAAAAAGAGTCCGATCGAGTATTTGGAGCTCATGAATTTTCCGATGGTACTTTACGTGCCATCTGCCTTGCAACATTACTCTTACAGCCAGAAAAGGAACTGCCAGAACTCATTGTTGTTGATGAGCCAGAGTTGGGGCTTCATCCCTATGCCCTAAATGTTGTGGCTGATTTATTTAGCAAGACTGCACTCCATACGCAAATTCTCATTAGCACGCAATCTAGTTCTTTCTTGGATAATTTCGATCCTGAAGATGTGATTGTGGTAAACCGAGAGGGCAAGGAATCGCAATTTAAGAGGCTAAATCCTAGAGAATTAGATGCTTGGCTTGACGAGTACAGTCTGGGAGAAGTTTGGGAAAAAAATATTATTGGTGGAGGCCCCCATTAATGGCGCGTCTTTACCTATTTGCCGAAGGACAAACCGAGCAGACATTTGCTGACATTTCGCTCAAACCGCAGTTAGCTCAATATGGAATGTTTATGCACAATCCCATACTAATTGCTCATGCAAAAAAGAAGGGTCAAGTGCATCGAGGTGGTGGTCGTAAGTATGCGCCGATGAAGAATGACATCATGCGTTTTATTAAGCAAGAAAAAGCCCCGGATGTGTTCTTCACAACTATGATTGATTTATATGCTCTTCATCCCGATTTTCCGGGATTAGCTGAGTCTGAGAGTGTACGTCAAGATCCAATAAAACGGGTTGAATTTTTAGAGGAACGTTTTGCAGAGGATATTGGCGATACTCGATTCATTCCTTACATTCAATTACATGAATACGAGGCATATCTATTTTCCGCTCCAACCTGTTTTGAGTACCTTGATGCTGGACGGAAAAAAGAGATTGAAGCTCTCCAAGCGATCGCAAATCAATATCAGACACCTGAGTTAATCAATGATGGGCCGCAAACATCACCTAGCAAGCGTATCATAGCTCTGTTCCCTGATTACGGAAAAGCGAAGTCTGTTTTTGGATCGCAGTTAGCTGAACAAATTGGATTGCAAGTAATTCGGAGCAAATGCTCTCACTTCAACAAATGGCTGTCACGACTTGAATCTTTGAATGGTGAAGGCATGAGTAGTTGACTGTACAAACAAAAAAATTACCATTTGCTCGATCGCTCTTCAATTCGGTACGAGCTCCTCTTGTCTGTAGCCCGATCGCCCGCGAGGACAGAGGGTGCGATGCTTCTTGGTTGGGCGATCGTCCAATTGTACTATACTGTCGTCTGTCAAAGGCTACTAAAAACCAGAAAGGCTATATTATAACCTTAACCGGATCATTTCTTCCCCAAGGATATGTTCTACTGCTCGAATCCAAGGTGCTCTAATCCTTTCAACCCCGACAACTCTAAATTTTGTCAAAGTTGCGGCGAACCCGACCTCACGCCTCACTTCAGAAACCGCTACCGCGTGATTCGACCATTGGGCGAAGGAGGATTTGGCAGAACTTATGAAGCCGTAGATATCGATCGCATGGACGATTCCTGCGTCATCAAGCAATTTTTCCCCCAAGTTCAGGGAACATCAGCACTTCAAAAGGCAACAGAACTGTTTAAGCAAGAAGCGAAACGACTTTACGAACTCGGCGAACATCCCCAAATTCCTCGATTAATTGCTTATTTTGAACAAGACAAGCGGCTTTATTTAGTACAAGAATTGATTGAAGGGCAAAATTTACTGGCTGAATTAACTCAGCAGGGCGCTTTTAACGAAGAAAAAATTTGGCAGTTGCTGGCCGATATTTTACCGATTCTGAAATTTGTGCACGATCGCAAAGTCATTCACCGAGACATCAAACTTGAGAATATCATCCGCCGCCGCACCTCTGTTAGCTCATCCCTGCCAAAGGCGGGAAATTTTCGCAATTCGGCTTTCCGGAGGGGAGGGCGCGGAGAGTTAGTTTTGATAGATTTCGGCGTTTCCAAACAAGTGACTGGTTCGCTGATGAGCCAAGTCGGCACCACCGTAGGAACCCCCGGATATTCGCCTATAGAACAAATGCGGGGTCAAGTTTTTCCGGGAAGCGATTTGTACAGTTTGGGGATAACTTGTCTCAGACTTCTAACTCAATGTTTGCCAAAATTTGATGGTTCCGATGACCTTTACGACGCGATTAACGGCGGCTGGATGTGGAGAGAACGCTTGCCCGTCGGCACAAAAATCAGCAGCGAATTAGCAATAATTTTAGATAAACTAATTCAAGATTATCTCAAAAATAGATATCAATCTGCTGATGAAGTAATCAAAGCTTTAAATCTCTATTCTCTACCTCCCCCACCTCATTTTGGTAATGGCGGACAACTTACTTTAAATTATTCTCAGCCCAAGGCAGCCCTACCTCCGCTAAATGCTTATCTGACCGAAGGAGAAGAACTTGCTATCAATACTCCGCTCAATCAAAACAGGCAAATAAACAGCCATGTCTCTGTTGATGCGATGGTTAAATTCCCAACTAATCCGCCTGCGCACAAGACAACGCAAAGGATTGCTACTGTTAAAAGCACCTTTGAATTTCAGGTGATAACAGTAGACAATCGCGGGCAGAAAACTAATATTAACAGCGGCAAAGCGCGTTTTTTTGAAGAACATCTCGGCAGCGGTACAGTCATGGAAATGGTATCTATTACTGCCGGTACTTTCCTCATGGGTAGCCCAAAAGATCGGGGTGACAGCGACGAAAAACCGCAGCATTCAGTAACTTTAGCATCTTTCTATATTGGCAAATTTCCAGTCACTCAGGCACAATGGATAGCAGTTGCAGCGTTGCCACAAATTAAAATATTTCTCAATCACGATGCTGCTCGTTTTAAAGGTGTAAATCGACCCATCGAAAATGTATCTTGGTACGAGGCGGTGGAGTTTTGCGCGAGACTTTCTCGCAAAAGTGGTAAGAATTATCGCTTACCTAACGAGGCCCAATGGGAATATGCTTGCCGGGGGCAAACTATGACGGCGTTTCACTTTGGGGAAACGATTACCAGCGAGTTAGCAAATTACAACGGAAATTCTAATTATGCTGACGCGCCGAAGGGAGTTTATCGCTTTCAAACTACAGATGTGGGCAGTTTTAAACCCAATGCTTTCGGATTGTACGATTTTCACGGAAATGTGTGGGAATGGTGCGCGGATGCTTGGCACAATAATTACAATGGTGCGCCTGTTGATGGCAGCGTTTGGGAGTCTGGCGGCGACTTTTCGCTGAGGTTGTTGCGGGGCGGTTCTTGGAACGATCATCCTCCGAATTGTCGCAGCGCGTGCCGCCTCAGATATCAGCCGGATTGTAAGGC
>JBDTEI010000327.1:0-4685 GCA_039922675.1 Microcoleus sp. | reverse complement strand
ATTCAAAATAAGCATCTATTCAATCAAACGACAGGCTATGAAGGAGAAGAAAATTATGGGGGAAAAATTAATTATAAAGGACATACAATTTATTGGGAATCAGACAAAGATGATAGGTGGTGGCATTACAAGATAAATGGTTCCCTGTGTAATGAAAGTGGGGAACATCTTGGCAAAGAATCGGCAATCGATGAAGCAAAAGGGAAAATAGACGAAGCAAGATTTAGTAATTGGTAAATAGAAGTGTGCATAGGTAGCTAACTAATCAATCAGGTTTCAAATTTGAATTGTCATTACAACTTAAGGAGATATCAAGATGGGTAACAATGAAAATTGGACTGTTAACACAGGTGGCGGTAATTTCAACAATACTAAAGGTAATTACATTCATGGAAATTACTACGCCGCAGGACAGCCTCAAAGTTTAATAGAAGCAGCAATCGAAATTCAAGCATTACTCAAACAGCTAGAAACAAGTTATCCTAGCGATACACCAGAAAGAGATAAGGTAATGGCAATGGAAGTGGTTAAACACCTAGAAAGTAACCCAACAACGAAACAAAAAGTTATAAATGGTGTTACAGAAGGTAGTCTAGCAGCGTTTGAAAAAGCTATCGATAATCCGGCTGGGGCGTTTATTACTGGATTCATCAAAGGCTGGAAGGAATTTAGGTGATAATCTTTGTAAATAATGGAAATACGTCCAATTAGAACCCAAACTGACTATCAGGAAACCCTTCGAGAGGTTGAGTTGCTGTTTAATGCAGATCCTAATAAACCTGAGTCCGATCGCCTAGATGTGCTCAGTACCCTAGTAGAAGCTTACGAGAAGGCACACTTTCCGATCGAAATCCCCGATCCAATTGCAGCCATTCAATACTACATGGACGCCCGCGGATGGTCTGGTAGCGATTTGGAACAATGTATTGGCAGTCGAGCTAAGGTGTCTGAGATATTATCTCGCAAACGCTCCTTGACTCTGGAAATGATTCGGAAGCTGAATCAAGAGTTAGGAATTCCCGCTGAGATTCTCATCCAGCCCTATGAGTCGCTACAAACCTCCGCCTAACAATAGAACACCATATTTTGGTTGGTTGGTAATTTTCCAGTGCACAGACAATGCACCCGAACAGTCACAAAGCAGGATTTTGGATGAAAGATTAACTATCTTGAATTGTGGGAGACATTGCCATATTTTGCGCTTGTTTCTGCATGAATTCAATGTCCGATCGCAACCAAGTGCGGGGCCTGCTGCATTGATGAGCAACTAACAGCCCCCACAGCCCTTTTTTAGTTAAAATTGGCACGACTAAATTAGCGCGAACCTTCATGCTACGCAGAAACAGTCGATGACATTCGTTGATTGGTTCTGTTTCAATATCTGCAATTGCTCTGACTCTGCCGGCTTCGTACAATGCTGCGTATTCGTCGTTAAAGCACTCGTCTGGCCCGGTTGAGCCTAAGATTGAGAATTCGATCGCGCTCAACGTCTCGCAAGTCACTTGACCTTGCCACTTTCTGTAAAAATAATAGAGCACCGCGCGATCGCTCTGCAAAACTTCTCGAATGTCGTATAGGCATTTTTCAACTAATACGTCGCGCTTGAGTTGATCTGTCAAGCGGTTAACAATGTTTTGCAGGCGATCGCCAGACATAATCTTAACTCCTTTAATTCCTAGTGGACTCGCAAGTTCTATATTATTTAACTTGCCTCCTCAAAAATTGTCAACTTTTTGATGCTCGGGATTCTCGCCCGCTCGAAAATAAGTTATTTTTAGCTTGAGAGTTGTCGAAACGAAAGTAACATTATACTAATATTTTTACTGAGAGCGCAATTCTTTCAGGAAACGGGCGGGACACCTGTCCCATACAGGAATCACCAAATCACGAAGGGCGATCGGTCATTTTGAATTCTTCAATTCTTTAATCTAAAATCTCAACTTATTTGACGGCTAAAATCACTCTATAGTTAGAGGAACTATCTAATATGTCTGTGCTAAAAGCTACTTGGAAACACGAATCGATCGCGACAAATAATATCAAGCTTCATTGTGTTACTCAAGGTTCAGGGCCGCTGATGCTGATGCTGCACGGATTTCCCGAATTTTGGTATTCTTGGCGTCATCAAATCCCGGAATTTGCATCAGATTATAAAGTTGTTGCTGTGGATCTCAGAGGTTACAACGACAGCGACAAACCCGAGGCTAAATCTGCTTATGTGATGGCAGAATTTGTGCAAGATGTCAAGGGAATTATTCAGGGTTTGGGATACAAAAGTTGTGTCTTAGTTGCCCACGACTGGGGAGGCGCGATCGCCTGGAATTTTGCCTATGCTTATCCCGAAATGGTGGATAAATTAATTGTGATGAATCTACCGCATCCGGCCAAGTTTGCTGAAGGGTTGCGCACTCGCCAACAATTGCTGAAAAGTTGGTACATTTTTTTGTTTCAGTTGCCATTTTTGCCGGAATTCTTAATTAAGTTGGGCGACTATCGGGCGATCGCCCTTGCTTTTGAAGGCATGGCCGTTGACAAAAACACCTTTACCCCCTCAGATATCCAAGCTTACAAAGATGCGGCGGCTAAACCGGGGGCTCTGACTGCTACTATCAATTATTATCGCAATATTGCTCGCGGATTTCTCGATCGCCAGAATTGGGGTGTCCTCCAAGTTCCGACGCTGATGATTTGGGGTGAAAATGATAGCGCCCTCGGCAAAGAGTTAACCTACGGGACTGAAGATTACGTGCAGGATTTTCAGATTCAATACATTCCCAATTGCAGCCACTGGGTGCAGCAGGAACAGCCGCATTTAGTGAATAGCTGCATGAGAGATTTTTTGGCAAGCCAAGCTGTTTGATCCGATATTTCGGACATTCTCCCAATAATCAAAGGTGTTCTCAGTGATGACGTTAGTTTTCACTGGGAACACCTTTTATTAGGGAAATTCAACGGACATGATATTAAATCTCAGTACCGGATCTCCATAGCCTAAAATATCCTCGATCGAGCTGATAAAGCTTGGTCAGGTAAAATTTTAGATCGGCAGCCAAGAAACAAATCCGATCGTTGCAAAGCGTCCGTTAACTTTCTCGGCATACTTGGTAAATCCGGTCATAACTGTGCTGTCTGCATACATCTTTTGTTCGGGGCTGGGAATGAAAGTCCTCAGATTTTGATGAGGACTTTCCACCATCATTAAACACCAGTTTCATTAAGGATTTCTGGAGAATTATCAGGTTCAATTTTAGTGGGTTGCTGGAAAATGGCAAAGATTGCTCGCACCACAAACAGCACCATCACCAATGCACCCAGAGCAAAAACGATATCCCCCGGAATACGCAACCACACTGTCCACTGCATCCAAGCAGATCCAATTACCTCTGCACTGCGCGCATACCAAGTGCCGTGATTTACCGACTGCACTAATTGATAAAAGCCATTGGGAATTAATCCCAACACTAACATCATCACCAGTCCTCCATTCAGCAACCAAAAGGAAACCCGCAACAGTTTTTCATTCCAAGCGCGATCGGGTACAATCTCTCGCAAGGCGAATAGCATTAACGCTATTGCAAGGGAACCATAGACACCAAATAGGGCAGAATGCGCGTGAATTGGAGTGATGTTTAAGCCTTGGGAGTAATAGAGAAAAATTGGTGGATTAATCAAGAATCCAAAGACACCCGCACCTATCAGATTCCAGAAGCAGGTTGCCAGGAAAAAACGCATAGGCCAGCGATAAAAACCTTCTGCTTCTTGGGAAAAACGCAGGGTTTTAATTACTTCAAAACCTATCAGAGTTAATGGCACTACTTCTAGGGCAGAAGCCACAGAACCCATTGCTGCAATAAATGTCGGCGTTCCTGCAAAGTAAAGATGGTGCAGGGTTCCAATCACTCCACTACCTAGATATAAAATCGTAGTTAGATAGGTGGCTCGCAGGGCGGAGGATTTCTTCAAAAATCCTAATTCGCTGCACAAATAGGCGATCGTTACAGTCGCAAAGACTTCAAAAAATCCTTCTACCCAAAGATGTACTACCCACCAGCGCCAATATTCCGCTACGCTCAAGGCAGTATGGTTTGTGTACATTAAACCTGCTGAGTAAAACAGAGGAATAGTAATCGCACTGTAGAGAAAGAAATGATTGAGTCCTGTGCGATCGGCATCATTTTTTAAGGCTGGCTTGAGGGCGCGATACATCAGCCACAGCCAGAACACCATGCTAGCAATTAATAGCAATTGCCAAACGCGCCCTAATTCGATATATTCATAGCCTTGATGTCCCCACCAGAAACTGTTTTCTCCCAGCAGTCCCTGAATTCCCGCCCAAGAACCAACGAGAGAACCGACAACAACTACTGTGAGTGCGATTAGCAATATCCCATTTCCCCAACCTTGTCCCTTGGGTTCGTGTTTGCCAAAACGGGGTGCGAAATACAGTCCGGCGGCCAGCCAACAGGTGGCGATCCAAAAGATAGCTAACTGTAAATGCCAGGTGCGAGAAGCTGCATAGGGCAGGAATGTTTGGAGAGGAATGCCATAAAATCCATCGCCTTCTACGGCGTAGTGAGCAGTCACCATCCCCATAATCATTTGCATGAGAAATAAGGCCATAGCCACTCCAAAAAATAGGCTAGTTACCTTCTGGCTGGGGGTAGCTAAACGAATGGCGGGACGGG
>JBDTEI010000326.1:0-4862 GCA_039922675.1 Microcoleus sp. | reverse complement strand
CGTATGATCCAGCAGATGAAACGTGTGGGCGACTGCGAGGACAAACGCGCCCACACCCAAGGCGCGGCGGTAGCGCAGCAGTTGCGGCAAAAACTTGCTCGCCGGACGCGCCAACAGTGCTAGCATCAAGCACAACAGCGCTGCGTGGCCAGTAAAATCGACCATTTCATCGGTTCGCAGCAGGGTAAGAATCCCGATCGAAATTGTCACCCAACCGCCCATCCGAAATAGTTGACTCCGCCTGTCCGCGCTCAACCTACCAGCAAAAAAACCCACTCCCAGCATAGTTGGCAGCGTGCCCAGTCCAAAAGCCAGCATCGTCGCCACACCGAAAATCGGATTTCCGGTTTCCGCCGCCTTAATCTGCGCCATGTAGAGAAAACCGCAGGGAATTAAACCCCAAAGCAAACCCAAAGCCACCGGCACCCACCAATTTTTTTGCGCCGAAAGCTTGCTCATTGCTTGTCCGACTCGATCGTGCGACATTGGGTGTAACAGTGGCAATCGTGGCAGCAAATCGGGTTTAATTTGCACCACACCGAACCAAATCAGCATTGTACCTGTCAAAAGTGCGATCGCGCGCCGCAATGCGCTACCAGTACCGGCCATTTGTCCGCCAGCAATTAACACCGAACCCAATCCGCCAATTGCAGCGCCCACCAAAGCGTAAGCAGCAATTCTCCCCAAATTCAGCAGCAAATGAAAGCGGAAAGCAGCTAATTTATCGTTGCGAGCACTAGACAGCGAAAACGCCACTGTCAGCGGGCCGCACATCCCCGCGCAGTGACCAAAACTGCCGAGAAATCCCAAAGTGCTAATTAGCAGCAGGTCTAGCATTTTGCTGTTTTTTCCCCACACAACGCGATCGAGATATTCACAATAGTTGCTTTTGCTATTGCCCGCTGGTTTCTTAACTTTGTAAAAATATTTATCTTAGGAATGAGAATTAAATGACTTCCACAATAACAATTAAAATTGTAAGTTATTAGACCTCTTGCAGAAATCTTCGAGTCATAGAGCAACCGCAGATATCGGGCAGATGCAACACCGATTAACGCAGATGGTTTCTGGGTATTTTCTGATTTTTGCAAGAGGTCTATTGAATTCGCGAGCTTTAGTCGCTTTTTTTCAAAATACAGGCTGTCAAACTTCTTTCTCATCTCACTCATATCAAAGTTCGTCGTTCGCTATCAACCATCAACTGTCAACTGTCAACCATCAACTGTCAACTGTCAACCATCAACTGTTAACTATCAACTGACTACTTTTGTTCGGGATGCGCAGCCGCCGGCGAAGCTGCACCCATTTGATTGAGCGCAGCAATTAGCTGATAAAGCCGGCCCGAATTCCGCTGGTTAAAATGCAAAACTAGGCGCGGCAAATCGAAGGTTTCATCTCCGGCTTCGGCGGGCAAAGCTTTACTTTTTTCAATTTTTCCCGTCACAACAATATCGCTAAAATCAGTATTTAATCGATCGACATTATCTTCAGAAAGTTCAGATTTTAAGCGAAGTACCAGTTTTCCATCCACGTAGCGACAGGAGTGATAAACCAGATAAAAACTCGCGATCGCCTCGCAAGCGACATTTACATCGTCAGTAATCGTGTACAGGCTGCGATCGTCAGCAGAAATCAAACCTCTGCCCCGCAATTGTTTTTGCACAAAAGTATCCCAATCGTGCCAATAATCGCCTCCGGGTCGATCGAGCAAAACCAAAGGAGCAGGCCCGAACTTGCCCGTTTGAGTCAAAGTCAGACACTCAAAAGCCTCATCCAGAGTGCCGAAACCACCGGGAAACAAAGCCAAAGCATCGCTTTCCCGCAGAAAGAATAACTTGCGGGTGAAAAAATATTTAAAATTGAGCAACTTGGAGTCGCCCGCAATGAAAGGATTAGAACCCTGCTCGAAAGGTAACTGAATGTTGAGCCCAAAAGAACGTTCCGCAGTCGCCCCCTCGTTCCCCGCCTGCATGATTCCGCCGCCGCCGCCAGTAATCACCATAAATCCCTGCTGGGCGATCGCCCGCCCAAAATCTCTGGCCATCAAATATTCGGGTGATGTCGGCGACACCCTCGCCGAACCAAACATCACAATTTTGCGAACGTGGCGGTAAGCATAAAACATGGAGAAAGCTTTTTCCATATCTCGCAAAGACGACGAGATAATTTTCCAGTCTAGGCGATCGAGTTCCTCTCCGGCCATTTGCACTAAAGTAGAGAGCGATCGTTCGATCCACTCAGAGTGCTTTAACATTGGCAGGCGATCGATTAAGTCTATCGCATCAGCTTGGAGGGACTCAAAACCTTGACCAGACCCAGAAGGAATCATGAATTTTTCCGAAACAGTAACAATTTGTCGCTCATGAAAATTAAGGGGCAAAAGCCAAATTGAGAAGCTAATAGCCACCAGCAAATTGCGCTGCTAGCAACTAATAACTTTTCTAGTAGCTTTGCCCCGGTTCTGAAGGGAGTTGCTTTCGCTGTAAAAAAAAACAGCGCGAAACTGCTCGCAGTTGGGTTAAATGTACTTTTCCAGAGTGTTGGCCAGAGTAGTTTTCGGAACTGCTCCAACTACCATATCAACCCGTTGACCGCCCTTAAATATCATCAGCGTCGGAATGCTGCGGATACCGTATTGGCTGGCCACGTTAGGATTCTCGTCGGTATTAACTTTTACTACCTTGACCTGCCCTTCATATTGCTGGGCAATTTCCTCTACGACGGGCGCCACCATCCGACAGGGCCCGCACCAGGGAGCCCAAAAATCCACTAGAACTGGAACTTCGCTATCGAGCACTTCCTGTTTAAAGGTAGAGTCGGTTACTTGCGCGGCTGCTGACATTCCTAGCCATCCTTGTAAATACTATTTCTCGGATAACAAGTCTAGCAAAAAATGTAACCACTTGCGTCAACGATTTTAAAAGAAAGAAGTTTGGCAACGGATGTTGTAACGGATTTGACCGATTGAACGGATTCAAGCGATTGAACGGATTGAAGGAAGAGGGCGCAAGACCGAAGGCGAGCGGGCGAGCTGGTCAAACACAGAATTAGAAATACTTTTAGCTCAAAACTCAAAACTTAAAACTATGCCCCCACTCACCCCCTGCCCACTCTCCCCGACAATCCGGAGCCAACACCCCTAACCCCCTACCTAGTAAGTAAAAACGAGCGCCTGCGGTAAAAGCGGTAAAAAAGGAACCGCCCGAACAGTAGTCCGGGCGGAGTGTGGTGTGAGGAGTGAACGGAAACATGCGTCTCCGCTTCTTATATTGTGACATCTCCTTCTCGATAATTCCACATGATTTTGTAAAATTCGAGACGATCGCACAAATTTTGTCAAGGTACGCTGGTATTCGATCGGTAACTCTACTTGCCCATGCCCAACTGCTGAGCTTTTTGATAAACTTTACCCTCAGTCAGCAGAGAAGGAGCAATGACCACTTCGACTTGCTGCATCTCCTTAATATCCTTAGCGCCCAGAGTACCCATGCTAGTTTTTAGAGCTCCGAGCAAGTTGTGCGTACCGTCATCTAGGAGAGCCGGCCCCCGCAAAATTTGCTTCACAGTGCCGGTAGTCCCCACGCGAATGCGAGTACCTCGTGGCAAAACCGGGCTGGGAGTCGCCATCCCCCAGTGAAAGCCGCGCCCAGGAGCTTCGGCAGCCCTGGCAAATGGCGAACCAATCATCACTCCATCGGCGCCGCAGGCAATACATTTGCAGATATCGCCGCCGGTAATTAAACCACCGTCAGCAATCACCGACACGTATTTGCCAGTTTCGCGATAGTAGTCGTCCCGCGCGGCGGCGCAGTCTGCTACCGCTGTAGCTTGGGGAACGCCGACACCCAATACGCCCCTAGATGTGCAAGCAGCACCCGGCCCGATGCCCACGAGAATGCCTGCGGCACCAGTTTTCATTAAATTCATGGCGACTTCGTAGGTGACGCAGTTGCCCAAAATTACTGGTATCGGCATCTCTTGACAGAATTGGGTCAAGTCTAAAGATTGGATCGACTCTGGGGAAAGAAAAGCTGTCGAGACTACAGTTGCTTGCACAAAAAATATATCCGCTCCGGCTGCGGCAACTGTTAAGCCGTATTTGCTCGCGCCGGCTGGTGTACCGCTGACGGCGGCAATCCCTCCTCCGGCTTTAATTTCTTTAATTCTGAGCTCGATTAATTCTGGCTTGATGGGTTCGGCATATAGTTGCTGCATCAGGGACACAAATTCGTGGTTCCCTACAGAAGCGATACGCTCTAATATTGGCTGGGGGTCGGCATAGCGGGTTTGAATTCCTTCTAGGTTGAGGACGCCCATTGCTCCCAATTCTGACAGCAAGATGGCCATCCGCACATCGACTACTCCATCCATCGCACTGGCAATGATCGGGATTTCTCGATCGATCCCGCCAATCTGCCACTTAGTATCTGCCAAACTCGGATCGAGGGTGCGCTGTCCGGGTACGAGCGCGATTTCATCTATGCCGTAAGCTCTGCGAGCGCTTTTGCCCCGCCCAATTTCAATATTCACGCTGTTTCACTTCCACAATGTATTTAAATTAGACTAACAAAAAGTTAGCCGACCTGCGGGTAGCGATCGCACGGCAATGTTAAAAAAAGTTCAGCACTAAGTCTGATTTTATGAAATCCAAGGAAATACTTTTTCTCAGCAACGGCCACGGCGAAGACGCAATTAACTGTCAAATTCTCCATGCTTTGAGAGCATCTGCGCCAGATATTGATGTTTCAGCTATGCCGATTGTAGGTGACGGGGCTGCTTACAGTCGATCGAGCGTACCGATGATTGGGCCAACCAGTCCCATGCCATCTGGCGGAGTTTTTTACATGAATCCCCTATTTTTC
>JBDTEI010000325.1:0-17547 GCA_039922675.1 Microcoleus sp. | reverse complement strand
TGTAAAATATCTTTAATAGTCTTCCTCATAGCAAGCTTGGCAAATGTTTCTTGACGTGCTTCTTCATCAATTATAAAATCTAATATATTTCTTGTTATTTCTAATGAATTAAATGAATTTAAAAAATTAATTACTTACTCAGCAACACCAGGATTTGATTTAGGTTTAGGTTTCATATCTTCTATTAATTTTACAAATTGTTTTCGAGTTTCTTCTATAATTACTGGCTCTTGTTGTAGCAGAAAACTCTCTATGTTATAAGTATTAATTAAAATAGATTCTCTTTCAGTTTTATTTCCACTATTTGTATGTGCATGAGTAATTTTTATAATTTTCATTTGTGTTTTCACCTTACGTCAACTATTTAAATATCAAACGAACACAGAAAACCCACTATAGCTAAGTTGTTTCGCATATCCTGACCCACGGCTTGAGTTGCTACAGCTTCATCAAGATAGGGAATTTTTGGCTGTACGGGACTCTGATAGTTACTTGGCGATAAAGATGCGATTGTCTGTCGAGAGCGATTACGTAGTCACTCTCGACACTGCCAAAAATAACCGCGACCACTTCCCCATCCTTCTCATAGTGTAATCCAGAATCTAAAATCCGTACCCGATCGCCGATTTGAAATTCTTTATTGAAACACGATCGCCCTCAAATATTCAAAGCGATTGCCCTTAAATCTAAAATCTATATTTTCTGCACCTTCCAGCCAGCTTGTGCACCAACTTTGCCCGTAGCGTTCGCCTCGATTTAAAGCGGGGCTAATGCGATCGCACAAACACAAAACTGCCCCGCACAAATCGATCGCCCGTTGGTTTTGCTCCGATCAGTGCGGCTGCAATGTATGCTACAAGTTCTATGAAATTTTCACCTACTGAGTTAGGTCACTTACAAGTTACCAATTGGTTGTTTGAGGCAAGCGAGTTCAAAGTCTATCCAACCAGAGGCTGTGGAGTAATCGCTACAGAATTAAAATCAAACAATTAGTGAACAGCAGGTGCTTTGGCTCCAGCGCCTCCCTTGCCGAGAAACAGCAGCAATGGCAACGAGCAGAGAAAGATAATGCCGACAAAGCGAAAAATGTCTGCGTAGGATAGAACGGCTGCCTGCGTATTGACTAATTGGGAGAGCGCGGCGAGGGCTTGTTCTTGGGCAGTTGCAGCATCAGAACCGCGACTCTGAAACAAACCAGTGAGTGCATTTATCCGCTCAGTTGTTTCTGGATCGTAAGGCGTTAACTTTGCCAACAAAATGGCTCGATGAAAAGCCTCTCGCCGAGTCAGTAATGCGGTCAGAATAGCAATGCCAATACTACCACCGAGCTGACGAGTCAAGTTATAGAAGCCCGATCCAGCCGATACATCTTTTTTGGGGATGGAACCCAATGTTGCCAAACTCAGGGGCAGGAACATCAAAACCGTAGTTGCACCGCGCCAGATTAGGGGCCAAAACAAATCATCAGTTCCGGTTTGGGGCGTGATTTTTGCCAGTGAGAACATGACGGCTGCCGTTCCACAGGCTCCCAGCGCAATTAAAATGCGGGCATCCACCTTAGTCGAAATTTTGCCCAATAAAACCATTATGATGGCGGACGCTAAAGCTCCTGGAGCGAGTAGAAATCCGGTTTGCATGGCCGAAAATTTCAGCACGCCTTGAGCAAACAGCGGTACAGCAAACAAGGCTCCGTACAACCCCATGCCCAAAATACCAGAGTAAAGGCTACCGGCTGCCAGGGATTTATGCCGCAGAACCCGCAAGTCAACTGCTGGTGCTTTTGTGCTGAGTTCTCGCCAGATGAACAAAAACAGCCCTATAACCGCCATAAACGCCAAGAGCGTAATCCAACCCGATTCAAACCAGTTTTCTTTTTCCCCTTCTTCCAAAAATGCTTGCAAACTACCTACCGTAATACACAGCAGTACAATTCCTGTCCAGTCCACTTTCTTCTGGCTCCGTCCGTGTTGCTTCGAGTCTGGTCGGAGAAACACGATCGCCATGATGACAGCCACAATACCGACGGGCAAATTGATAAAGAAAATCCAGCGCCAGCCTAACGTATCGGTCAGATAGCCACCTAGCGTGGGACCAATAGCCGGGCCTGAAATCACCCCAACTCCAAACACCGACTGCGCTAACCCCTGTTCTGCTGGGGGAAAAGTTTCAAACAGAATCGCTTGCGCTTTTGCCAACAGTCCGCCTCCGCAGAAGCCTTGAAGAATTCGAGCTCCCACCAGCACCGGCAGGTTGATGGAGAAACCGCATAACATCGAGGCGGCTGTGAACCCGATCATGGAAAAGACAAAGTAGGTTTTCTTGCCGAAGAAGTCCCCCAACCAAGCAGAGAGCGGAATCATCACAACGTTGGCGATCGCGTAACCCGTTACGACCCAAGCAATTTCGGTTACGGTTGCGCCTAATGTCGCCTGCATATCTGTTAAAGCAACGTTCACAATGCTGGTATCAATGACTTCTAAAATGGCTCCTAAAGAAGCCGTCAGGGCGATCGCCCACTTGAGCGGTCCCTGCACGTACCCCCCTGCATCATAGGGAGATTGTTTCAATTCTTTTAATGGTTTTGCTCGCTTTTGTTGAGCTTTTTGTTGAGCTTTTTGTTGGTGTTGAGGCTCAGACTCTTCCAAATCGGTAAAAGCCTGAATATCAATAGAATCTGGTTCAGTTGTATGACTATGTATTTGAGGGCGTTTCATTTTTAGTCTCTATTTTTGCGATCGCCTCCGACAGGTGCTTCGCAGCACCGCAACGGGTTAGGGTGCTTTAATCAGGAAATGCCAAATTCATACGAAAATTGTCAAGAATCTTCATTTTGGAGACGAAGTACGACTTACAGAAGACACTGCTGTGCTAACTCCCCGCACAAATAAATCCACACACCCTTCGATGTATTGTTTACGGCTATAGCCCCGGTTTACTTGAAAAACATGGCGGCGAATCATACCAGAGAGCAGCATTCCCGTCAATTGATCTACTGCCAGTGGCAGGTCAACATTCGGACGAATACTGCCGCGTTCAACACAGGTTTGTAGATAGGAAATTAGTTTTTCACGTAGCGGTAAAAATGATGCCTGAAGCACCTCCAATGCTTCTATCGGATGTCGGTGAGCTTCACCAATAAACATCCGAAATAGAGCTTCGTACTCCTCCAGCATTTCGTCGTGGAGCTTTGCATAATGCAGGAGATCGCGGCGTAGATCATAAGTCCATTCGTCTTGATGCGCCAACGCCTCCGTCCGCAATGCTGTAATATGGTGGGCAACCGCACTCAACACTTGCTCTTTGCTCTGAAAGCGGCGAAACAAAGTGACTTCACTCACATCTGCAACACGAGCAATTTCACGAGTTGTCGCTCCAACGTAGCCTTCTGTAGAGAAAACTTCAATCGCGGCTTTCAACAGGCGATCGCGGGTTTCTGCTGCACTTCGATTCGTTCTACTCATTTCAATTAATGTAAGCACTAACTTACATATTCTAGATCGCCAAAGAGCTGTAAGTTCAGCATAAAGACGGATTTTTGAAACATATCGGGTGGAATTACGCTCAGATGCGATCGCGGTGGTTGTGTCATCGATCGCCCTATCAAGAGCTGTGGGTGCTTCGGATTCGTTGGGTAGAGCGGCGACTATGCGATCGCAAATCGCGGCTACCAGTCGGTTGCGATCTGCTCAACTTAGAGCTCGCACCGTCACAAACCCAGAATTTAGGTGAGATAAATCGTTGTTGACAATGCCGGAATAAGCTTGAAACGGGTCGGTTTCTAGGCAAACAAACGTCCGCAAAGCGTAGAGTTCATTCCGTCTAATCGGTTGATTAGCGTTTCGATTGAATATTTGAAAGCCCCGCGCCCGCTACCGATGGCTGGCTGCGTGAGATACCACCAAGACGACAAGAGTTGAAGGTGAAAATACAAGACTCAGACATTACTTGGCTCGCCTAAAAAGAAAAACTCTTTGTTATTATAAGTGTGAAAAAATGCTAGGGTATTCAATTAAATTACTAATTCATTATCTAAAATTTGGAGATGTTCCAATTCCCCATCAAAATCTCAGAAATCATTTTGGGCTCCCCTCTCGTATTTTTGCCCGTATCATACCCTAATTCAGCAACGCCACCAAATCTAAGTCCCTGTGAATTGGTACCGTAACCAGTGCTAAGCTCATAGCGCTTAGACTTGTCACCATCCCCAGATTTTGGGGGAAGTACAGCACGCAGGTACTGTCGATCGCCCTTCTGCATGATCTGTACTCGATCGAGGGATTTGTTAATCTTCCCCAATTATTCCCCAAAATCTGCCATAAGATAACCAAAATTACTCAAGATAACTTTGGTTATCTTAGGCGAGACTGATAGGAAATTAACGATATGACGGAGAGGGTGGGATTTGAACCCACGTTAAGGTTGCCCCTAAAGTAGTTTTCGAGACTACCGCATTCAACCGCTCTGCCACCTCTCCAATTGACTTGAGATGCGAGCTAAAAGTATATTACCGCACAGTGCGGCAAATTGTAAATCCTTACAGAAAAGAAGTTTGATTTTCTTGAGATTCCAGAGTCGTCTTAAATCCCGCTGCTGGCGTCCACTGGAGCGCCCCGTCGCGCCCTGTCCAGAAAATCTGAGTTTTGTTTTGGCGCAGTTGGGCTGCGGTTTCTGGGTCGATTTCGTCCGCTGAGGCGATCGCCACTTGCGGCCCAACTGCATCCAATAACTCCGCTGTCAGGGTTTTTCCCGACCACCACAGCACTTGAGCCGGCTTTAATGTTCCCGTGGCTGCTAATTTTTTTTGCGCTTCCGGTGTCATGTCACCTACAAGCAACCAAGTACGCGCGCCCACGAGCAATTCTACCACCGGGATTTCGGCATCCACCAACTGCAACCGCGCCGAACCCAGATCAATTGTGCTGTTAGTTTCTAAAGGAAAGTAAACACCTTGGCGAGATTGCACAGCCGTTATAAATTCCTGATTACTGCCGCGGTGAATTTGTTTGGGATCGTTATTATCATAAAATGTTTTAATTGGCAAGCGTTCTAGTAATTTTCCCCAACCGCCGCTCAAACCTAAATGACTGTGAGTGGCGATCGCAAAATTCACAGAATTAACTCCTTGCTGCTGCAAAAAAGGCAACACCGTAAACCTCACAGTATTTTCATCACCGCTATTAATTAGCGTCACTTTTCCCTTATCTTGAATTACCAAAACTGGTTCGCCAGATGTCGCCAGCAAAGTAACTTGAAACAAAGATGTCTGACTGTGCCAACCTGGCAAAGCTATGATAGTAATTCCCGCCACCAGGGCCAGCGGTAAAATCCAAGCCGAAGAAATTCGCAGTGTAAAAAATCTGCTTTTCCGCTGCTTCCCTCTCCCTGTTTCCTGCTTCCTGCTTCCTTCTTCCCTCTTCCCTCTTCCCTCTTCCTGCTTCCTTCTTCCTTCTTCCTTCTTCCTCCCTCCTCCCAGCCAAACCCAGCAGATTAAACTGTAAAGCGCGATTAGCTGAAACACGGATACTTGACCGACAGCTACCGAATTACCGGGCAATTGCGAGAAATATTGGGCGATCGCAATTAACCCCTTTGACGGATAGTCTAACAGTTGCGCTAACAGACTCCCAGCCGGCGGAAAAATCAATCCCGCTAAAGCGCTAACCATTCCACCAATACTCAAAATCCACAGCAAAGGAGCCGCAATAATATTGACTAAAATACTGTAAGGTGATACTACACTAAAAATGTAAAGTAGCAGCGGCAGCACCCAAACTGAAGCCGCGATCGGAACCACCAGAATCGAAGCGATCGCCGGAGGCATCCAGTCCAACTTTGCCATCAGCGGTGGCGCTGTCACCACTAACCCCAAAGTCGCCAAAAAACTCAGTTGAAAACCTAAATCCCAAATCCACAAAGGGTTAACCAGCAGTAAAATAGTAGCAGCGATTAACAGTAATCCCAGCGGCTTAACTTCGCGACTTAGCAGCAAAGCAAATAGTGTACCAAATCCCATCAAAGCGGCGCGGCAGATTGAAGCTTCAAAGCCTGTTAATCCGACAAGCAAAAATAAAGCACCGACGCCAAAACCAAATTGTAACTGTTTGGAAAAACGCCTGGTTAAAGCTAAAACTAAAGCTAAAACCATCGAGACTTGAGTGCCGGAAGCTGCGATCGCGTGGGCTAATCCAGCTTGCACAAAAGAGTCACGGATGTTGTAAGGTAAATCGACTGCTTGTTTGCCCAGGGCGATCGCACTTATCAGTGGCCCAGACGGAACATTTAACTGCGATAGCTGCGATCGCACGATCCGCTGGCGCATCGCTTGAATGTACGATGGCTGCATCCCGGTTGATTCCCAGAAAGCAGGCGTGTTGCTGTTAAGTCGATTGACATCCGCGATCGCGTTTTCTCTCCTCCAGTCAATTTGACGCCCTTTGAGCCCTGCAAAAGCCCCTTCTCTAGCTAAATATGCTCGAAAATCAAAAGCCCCCGGATTCGACGGTGGCTGCGGTTTGTACAGCGAGCCCACAACTGCGATCGTATTGTCCGCGTACAAGCCTGTTGCTTGCAGCAGGGGCACTGTAACGTAGAGTTTGCCGGATACTGGGCGGTTGACGACTACTCCTCCTTCGCCGCCGTTGATTTCGCTAACTACATCTGTGTCTAGCCAAAATTGCGATCGACCACTTTGAGTCAATCGGGGCGTACTGGCCAGTCTACCGCGAACTGTCACCGCTACTTCTTGAGTATTTCCGCCAACGGGAATCAACTTGCTGATGTCATTAATTGTCGGTTGGGGCGATCGAACTACAAAATAAACGCTAGCTAGAAATGCCACCAAACCCGCCACGGCCCACACCCATTTTGCTGTCGGCAGCATCGAGATCAAACTCAATTCTTCCCTCGTCTCTAAGGGGTCTTCAATAGAATCTTTTTTGGTTCTGCTGCGTCTTTTATTAGTAGTTTTGAGAAAATTCCTAGTATACTTTAACAACAATTTAGGCATAGCCACTGCGACGGCTATTCCCAAAGCAAGTATCCCGTATCTACCCCAAGAAACTCCTGTAGAAATCAACCCCAAAATGTAGGCTAGACAGAAAATGACACCCGTTGCTTGATTCATTAATTGATCAATTAATTAGAAAGTATCGAAGAAGTCATTAGTCATTAGTCATTAGTCATTAGTCATCAGGCAGAATGAATAGAATCAATAGTTGTCGCAATTTAATAACGTCCTGACCGTCTTGGCAGTTCCTAAGATTAGCAATTTTTGCTATCATAAATATAGTTTTTTTTACTTTTCAAAACTGCACAATTTCCGCTAAAAACCAGACATTTCACTTTGATTATTTGTCTCCCTTTCCCTAAATTCTCCTAAACAAGGGGAGTAGGAGTTGACTTTAAGCGATCCAGTCCTGCCCCTTTTTTAAGAGATACTTTGCATCTCTTGTCCCCCCTTATTTAAGAGATACTTTGATTCTCTTGTCCTCCCAAGGGATTGGAGGGCGAGGGGGGATCGGATCTCATCTGAACGACAAAAGACTGGTACTACCTTAAATAGACAAACCCAATTTTAAACCGAAAGCCGCGTGCAGCACCATAAGTGCCAGGGCAGTCGTGCCCAAATAAGCGTGAACCGCGCGCAGTGCTAGCTTATTGCCTCCAAAACCCGTCAGCGAAATCAAGCTACCAGCAGCCAGCAAAACCAGCACTCCCGAACCCGTCCAAAAGTGCGGGCTTTCCATCACAGGCTTGTGCTGCATTACCAGCGACAGCAAGCCACCAGTGTAGCCCAAAGCTAGAAACAGAAACATCCACGGTGCTAGCTTGCGGTGATCCGATCGACTTTTGAGGGCGACATCCTTATCGGCAGCCAAACGTCCCTGCCATCCTGTATACCCGACGAAACTGCCCATCGCTACTACCACGATGCCCATCATTACAGGATGTCCCCAATGGGTAATCGGTTCGGGAATTCCCAGACTGCGAAATTGACTGGCGATGGGTTCTAGAAGTTCGCTTAAATTTACCATTTGATTTTGATTTCCAGTTGGGCGATAAATATTTTTGGACTAACTATTAAAATATTATAAAATGTTTAGTGTAACAACTGCGATCGCCCACTTCAAAAAACGATTTAACAAGACTGCAACCGCGCCAGAAGGTTAACACGCTCTTAACTGCTGCAAAATGAACTCTTAGATTACTTCATCCTGATGACTGATAACTAATGACTGATAACTGATAACTAATGACTGATAACTTCTGCTATAACAGCCAAACATGACGCAGAAGCTTAGATTTTCACAAAACTTAGCCGGCTTTAGCCGGCTGTGAGATTTTTTACAGCAGTGATGCTGTTTCAAGTTAATTGTGAGCCTTATCAGCTAAATCGAAAAGCAAAAATAAACGCCATTCGCCCGCATATCCACCCCGAGGCGGCTTTTCGCCCAATCTTCACAGCCTCATCCTCACTTTGGATGTTAAATTTTACCTGCCTGCTCAAAGTTAATTTCAATGCCTTGACTTTTGAATGCCAAAGTGAGAAATTAACATCGCAGGCGACGAGCATTAGCACTTCTACGTTTTGCGAATCGCTCTTAAGGCAGAATCAACTGCTGCCAAAAAAACTAGAGGTTCCAAGTTTGACACTTCTTCCATAAAGTATGCAGATACCTTTAACCCAGAAAAATCTGGCTGATGCCGGAGTTTTCTGTCTGTGGCACAATCTGAAATGAAAATCTCACGTCAGATGTAGAAGTATCTGTCAAAGCCTTTTAACGGAATGTTAAAAGCGCCATTGATATCATGCCATGTAGCATGAATGCAGTCGGTCTTGGCAGACTTCGATCGACTGAGGGCTAAACTGAGTGTCTCAAAGCACCCTGAAAGCACCGTTATCGGTTGAGTTGCCATCGCTGTGCAACCTGTTCCTCTCAACTAACTCGCTGGGGATTCGGTTGTAGCACGCAAACACCGAATTCACGCTTTGCTTTCCTCGGAACCGTGCAATCGCTAAACTCGCTGCGCCGTCGCCAAAGTAGCTTCCGAAGGTTGGATCTGGTACTTTACGAGATTTGCCAGTTCTTGCAACTGACTAATCGCTTCGGCACCTTCAAGTTTCATCAGTTCGCGGTCGTCCCGCATCTCAGTCCAAGTGATACCGTAATCTGACACTAAAAATCGAATCAGATGGTTGTCCGTCAAACTCACCATAAATGAGGCACTGTTCATCTGACCCCCGCAAGTGTAGCAGGATGCCAGATAACCCCGACGCTCTAGCACGATCGCCAAAGCTTGGAGGTTCATGACCAAATCTTGGACGAATTTACGGTGTTGTTCTGCAAGTCTCAGAAACACAGTTGTTCTCCTATCACCACGCCGTTAATTTTACACCCAATTTAATAATTTCTTAAGCATTGGGCTTTTAGGTGCTGGTTCAGTATACGTTTAGTATGCTCAAAAAAAATCGGATTAGCGACCTCTTCAGCCTACCTTTACTAGATTAACCGAGTTGCGATCGAAACTAAGTATCAGCAGCGACATTCAGCCAAAACACGCTGTCGCCCGTGACTCCAGCCCTAAAAATTCCCTGCTGTCACGGCTGATTCAGCCCTCGGACAGCCCAACTATACAAATAACTGATGATAGCAATCGAGTTAGTTAAGTATAAGAGTTCAATCGCCCTGGGGATACTCCTCCCAAAGTGTCGTAGTCTGCCGCAAGCTCCGAAACTCGCCATTCCCCAAAATCAAGTGATCGAGCAGCGGAATCGACAACAACTGCGCTCCCGCCAGCAACTGCCGCGTCAAAGCAATATCCTCCGGGCTCGGCTCCACACTTCCGGAGGGGTGATTGTGCGAGATAATCGCCCGCGTCGCCCCTTGGCGGATCACCTCTCTAAATATATCCCTCGGATGAGCTAAAGTTTCGGTAGCTGTGCCGATCGTAATTACCTGAGTTCCCAGCAGCCGATTTTTTACATCCAGCAGCACCACAGCAAAACGTTCCTGAGACTGCCACATCAAATCCTGACTCAGGGCATCCGCAGCAGCTTGTGGAGAGTCAACCACGGCCATGTCCGGCGGCCGCGACTGAAACACCCGCTTACCCAACTCCACCGCAGCCAAAATCGAAGTAGCCTTGGCTGGGCCGATCCCGTGAATCTGCGTCAACTCCTGCACGCTAATGCTGCGCAGCACACCCAGAGGGTCACGGGAATGCAAGCTCAACTGATTTAAAATATACTGTCCGAGTCCGACGGCCGAAAGTTTTCCTGGGCCCTGGCCAGTGCCCAGCAGAATCGCAATCAATTCCGCAGTCGCCAAACTTTTCGGGCCACCGGCCATCAGTCGCTCTCGCGGCCGTTCGCTAGTCGGCAAATCGACAATTCTCAAACTGTAAGTCATAGCTGCACCCGCACCGCAAGCTCAACAATTACACAATCTTAGCCGATCGATTGCCCCATTCAAATCAGTACGATCACCGAAAAAGCCAACGGATTAACCCAGGCTTTGGGCGCGTGCAAATCTAAGGCAACGTTTCGCAAGCGATCGAGTCTTTATCTCGATCGAGCTTAAACGGATCGCCCGGATATGCCTCTAACACTCGCTGCGCTTCAGCTTGAGTCGCAAAATCAGAACAGTTGCAATCGGAGTTAACGCAACTGGGAAAATCCGCACTTTCAACCTTGGGTTTAAAAGACTCATCGTTCACTTTCTTGATATCTTCCTTTGGCTGCTTTGCATCAACAGCTATCTCTGCGGTTCGTTCAACAGATTTGGCTGAAGATGGCAATTGGCGATCGGGCACGGCGGCGAAAGCAAGTGTAGCTGTCTGGGCCTCAGCAGGTTTCGGTGTTGGTAATATTGTCTTCACAGTCTTCGGCTTGGGTGTCGGCGCTGCCGAAATCACTGACGGCTTAGAGGTTTGAGATGATACTACTGGATTTATTGGGGCCGGAGGCGTCACCGAAACTTGCTGAGGCGGATTGGGTGCGGTGACACCAACAAGTACAAACGAAGCCGCCATTAACCCGCCGTACATCGCGCTCGATCGCTTGCGGGTCGGTGCCGCCACCCATTTCGGATTAACAAGGCCCAGAAAGAAGGCGGGGATCGACAATAAAAAGCTTAAGATGAAAAAATTAAACATAATGACCTTAATTCGTGCGCGTCCAAGACTGAGAAGTTAACTTCCTTCTTGATCGTCAGGCCAACTCACAAATCCCTATGATTGACAAAGTGTATAGGACGCCCGACACCCGACGCTGGTGAAACCCAGTTTCTGAGTATATTTTTCATGACTAAAGCCGCGATTTTTTCCTAAAGTTCGCGATCGCACTTTGACCCCCTAAAAATCATGGTTTTTAATGGCAGTCAATCACTAAAACCAAGTATTTCTCCTGAAAAAACTCGGTTTCTCGCCCCAACCGAGCTTAAGTCCTGGTAAAATTTTTTGTAACGCGGTCAGAAACGTGAGGTGCGCGCGCAGCTACGTTCAGCGCAAAGGTTCGCTGACCATAGATTCTTGCCATTCAGTTGAGGCTAGCTGCGCCGAAGCAACTGGCTGCGGGGGCTTAGGTGCTGTCACTCCCACCAAAACAAACGAAACTGCCATCAAAACGCCGTATAAACTTACAGATAACTTGCGATCGCCCATTCCCACCCATTGCGGATTCACCAGACCAAGACAAAAAGCAGGCATTGAAAACATAAAAGTTAAAACAAACAAGCTAGACATCACAGCACCTCCGACTCGCTAACTCCACCGATCGATTACTTCTCTCTTCCATTAACCCATCAAAAATCCGCTGAAAAAAGTTGCGATTGATGATTTATGACTTGCGAAGTATTCCCTGTTACCAAACAATAAAAAAACCATTTAAATCTACTACTTGAGGTAGATGTTAAAAGAATTAATAGCTTTTGATACCATCAAAAAATCGCGTTAAAATAGACACTAAATTTCTAAATCAAAATATGCAAGTTCGCTTTAACGTAGTCCGCCAAAATCAAAACGAGGCTCCCCGCGTTCACGCTTACACCCTAGAGGTGGATGAGAGCAATACAATCCTAGACTGCCTCAACAGTATCAAGTGGGAACAAGACGGCACTTTAGCTTTTCGCAAAAATTGCCGCAATACAATTTGCGGCAGTTGTTCGATGCGAATTAACGGGCGCTCCGCCTTAGCTTGCAAAGAAAATGTCGGTAGCGAACTCGCTAGATTGCAAAAAATAGCTAATTCGAGTTCAGCAGAACAGCCTGCCGATTTTATCCCAGAAATTACCGTCGCCCCAATGGGAAATATGCCGGTAATTAAAGATTTAGTGGTTGACATGACCAGTTTTTGGGACAACCTGGAAGCCGTTGAACCCTATATCAGCACAGCCTCGCGAGCAATTCCCGAACGCGAATTTCTGCAAACTCCCGAAGAGCGATCGAAACTCGACCAAACAGGCAACTGCATCCTCTGCGGCGCGTGCTATTCTGAGTGCAACGCCCGCGAAGTCAACCCGGAATTTGTCGGCCCCCACGCCCTCGCCAAAGCTTACCGCACGATCGCCGATTCCCGCGATAGCGAAACCGAAAACAGGCTCGAAAAATACAATGAAGGTACTTCCGGCGTGTGGGGATGCACCCGCTGTTACTACTGCAACTCGGTTTGTCCGATGGAAGTTGCGCCGATGGATCAAATTGGTAAGATTAAACAAGAGATTCTCGATCGCAAAGACGACCAAGCCAGTCGATCGATCCGCCACCGCAAAGTATTGATCGAACTCGTCAAAGAAGGCGGGTGGATAGACGAGCGCAAATTTGGGATCGAAGTAGTAGGAAACTACTTCCGCGACGTTAAAGGTTTGTTCAGTCTCGGCCCCTTGGGCTTGAGAATGATCGCTCGCGGCAAATTCCCCCTATTTTTTGAGCCTTCCGAAGGTACCGAAACTGTGCGGAATCTGATCGAGTCGGTTCAAGATTTAGAAAAGTCAGCAGATTAGTGATCGGCTGTCATTTTCCGGTAAATTGGAAGTTGTGCGATCGCCAAGCTTCCCAAAAATCCTTACTCAAAACTCGCAAATCAAAACTTTTAAATGACTGCTAAAACACCTCCATCCCCAAAACCGACAACCCCAAATACCCCAAAACCCGTAGAACCCGCCTTTGGCTGGAATGCCTACGCCGAAAAAATCAACGGACGATTTGCCATGGTGGGATTCGTGGGACTTTTGCTGCTAGAATTTTTTACCCGCCAAGATTTTTTCACATGGCTGGGTCTGCGTTAAATTGAGAATAACTCAGTGGATAGCCACTGATGCGTAATATCATGTCCCCTCAAACGACACAATAAAATTGGTTCTATCGTTCGGACTTTAGTCCTCAGCTTATGAGGACTAAAGTCATCACTACAAACACCTTGATTGGGGTAATTTTCCAGACAAGATATAAATTATGCTCATAAAAAAAGCAGGTTAAAAAATAGATTGTTATCTATTTTTTACCTACCTCATAGCTTGTCAAAAGCGGAAATTGAGTTAAGTTATTGCCAACTTTAGCTGTAATAGTGACCCCGGTTTGTAGCCAGCCACTCAAGGATTTCTAGAAATAGATACTCGATTTCGAGCCAATTAATTTCCAGTTACTTCTCGGATGGTCAAAGTGTACTTTCCTCTACCTTTTGGAGGTGGATCGTAAGCATTGACAATCACGCGGTAGCGACCGCTAGCAGACAAGGTAACAGTCAGCTCTGAATTGGAATTTTGCTGCGTGACATCATCATTTTCTCCAAGTATCTCGCCCTGGGAGTTAAGAAGAGCGAGATAAGTATCAAACTCGGTACTTTCTACGGTAATAACCACTTTCTGACCCTGAGTGCCTTCAAAGGTATACTCGTCATATAAACTGCTGTCCGAGGGCAGTACAGAAGACTTAGTAGGGGTGAGTTCTCCATTTTGCTCTAAAATGACCTTAGACGAGCCCACAGCAGGAATGGGCGAAGCTTGTATGGGGGTCTGAGTTGGCGAGGGCTTTGGAGATGCCGACGGAGAGGGCGAGGGCTTGGGGCTTGCTTGAGCTAAAACAGCCTTGCCAGTATGAATCGCATCCTGTGAATTTTGAGAAAGTTCTGCTGAAACGATCGTGGAACTGCTGTTAGTAACTCCACCTGAATTTGACACTGGCACGGAGAGAGTCGGCTTGCCAGAAAAAGTAGCTAGTAGAGCAATTGGCGCGATCGCCCAAAATCTAATTTGACCCATGAATTACCTCGATAAAGCAACGAAGCAAGAGTTGACAGTTGACAGTTGACAGTTGACAGTTGACAGTTGACAGTTGACAGTTGACAGTTGACAGTTAACAGTTGACAGGAGGATTGACACTCTCCGGGCTAAAGCCACGGAGATTCTGAAGAAACTACCAAAGGGTAATTCTTAAGGGCGCTGTCAAAACACCTCTACCAACTCCGTCAAGGTCAAGCCCTAACATTGTCGCTACTTTTCTTAAAATGTTGGCAGCCCCATTGCAGTCAGCATTAATATACCAGTTTTTCGCACCCGTCCGGTACAAGCCACGTTTTACTCGCCTACCTGTTTCTTTCCACCCATCGGGTTTTTCACCGATTGTAGGCAGAAAATCCCGGTCTACAAATGATGCCTTAGAGGTGTAGCTTTCTTCAGTCTCAACAAACTGGATACCTTGCTGTTCGCACAGTTGAGCGATTCGATTCTTTAATCGTGCCGTAGGAATTTGGACAAACTTTTGATTTGTTTTCTTGCCCATATTGGCAGAATCTTTCTGCTTTTTGTTCCATCCAAAAACGATAACACCGATGCCATTCTCGATACAGTGATTGATAACTAAACGAGCTGCTTTATTGACGGCATCACGCATCTGACGGTTTCGCTTTTCGGTTAATCGCGCCAGTTGATGCGACCAAAAACCGTTATATTTGCCCTCCATCAAAGTTGCTACTCGCTTGTTGTACCACTGGTTAATCGACTTGAGATGCCTACCATCAATAATAAAGCTTGTCCCTAAGTTGCTGACACAAGTAAGCCAGTTATCAATGCCATGATCGACACCTAGGGCTTTTTGATGATCTACGGCAACTTGGACGCTGAGTGATTTGTAAACAAATTCGGCGTAAAAACAGCCATTTCTTGGGAGGATTCTAACTTCTCGAATGTCGGCATAATCCAGATTAGAAGGCATGGGAATTTGAAAATTCTTCAGTCCAAACCAAGCTTTTACTTTTTGTCCGAGAGGGATTGAGATTTGACCATCAATTAACTTTTTTCCAAGCGCTTGCTTCGGATAAGCAATTAAATGAAGCCCGCCATTCGTACGGTAATTTGGAAATTTTGGCGCTCGCTCAAGCTGACCTTCCCGAAATAACTTTATCAGTCCTTTGAAAGATTTTACCGACTCACCGACAGCACCACAAGTTTGTTGAGCAGCTTGAGCGCACAGAGCCCCGTAATGAGGATTACGCTTTAACGCATTGATTACGTCAAACGGACGGACGTAAATATGAGCTTTAAAAAATATTTGACGAGCGTAGTAAACTGCACAATTGTGTAATTTATTTGATTCCCCGCAAATATATTCTAGAACAGCTTTCAATTTTTTGTCAGGTTTGATTAAAACTTGTTGACATCCAAACACACAAGTCACCGAGTTGATGTGATATGTTGATTATACATTATCTATCAACAAGGTCAAGCGCTCTATGGCGAGTTTGTCAAAAAAAGATTTAGAGTATCGACACGAGAGTAACGCCGTTTCACTTATTAATATGCACTTTGTGTTTATCCCGAAACGCCGTAGAGCCGTTCTAGTTGGTAAAATTGCGGAACGGTTGCAAGAAATTATTTTTGAGGTGGTCACGGAAAACCGATGGAAAATTATTGCTTTGGAAATTATGCCCGATCACGTACACTTATTGCTAAACCTTAAGCCGACGGATTCTGCTAGCTTCGTCATGCAAAGGATTAAAGGGAGAGCTTCTAGTTACCTGAGAAAAGAATTTCCTGAATTGTTGAAATTGCCTACTTTATGGACTCCTAGTTATTTTGTCGGCAGTGTTGGCAATGTTTCGACTGAAACTGTCAGAAAATATATTGAAGAGCAAAGGGGTAAATAATATAGAATACTGGCAGCCTAAAGGCTACAACTGCGTTTCATCCCCGGCTTGAAAGACCGGGGTTCTCACTCGACGCGCTATAGGGAAGAAGAAATCAGAAAGAATAAATCGGAAATAAGGAAGAAAAAAATTGCTCCATTCCCAATTAGCAATTACCCATTGCCAATTACCCATTGCCAATTACCAATTACCCATTTCCATTTTTAACGGATAGTTAGACTGTAACGACCCCGACCTGAAGCATCATAAGCATTGACAACCACGCGGTAGCGACCCGTAGCTGGCAAAGTAACGCTCAGAAACGCATTTTTAGTCGAATCGCTCGCATCGTCATTTTCTGCCACCAATCGGCCATTAGGGCCAAAGATAGCCACATAGGGATCGAAATCTGTACTTTCGAGGGAAATTGTTACAGACTGACCCGATCGACCTTCAAAAGTATACTCGCGATACAGACTGTTATCAGACGGCAATACCGGGCCACCTGCGACTAAAGCGCCTTCTTCTTGCAAAATCGCCCGAGAAGGCGCGGTAGGAACACTCGCTTTCAGTTCTAACGTATAAGCCCCCGACTGCCTAGCTTGGTAGGAATTTGCCACCAACGTGTAAGTGCCGTCTGCTGCTAGTGTGACTGTAATTCTGGCGTTTTTACCGCCTCCTCCGTCATCATCTTGGGCAATTTCACGCTGGTTGGGCCCGAGCAAGATTAAATAAGGGTCAATCTCTTGACTTTTCATTTCTATTGTGATTTGCTGGCCTGCTCTGCCCTCAAATGAGTAAAGGTCAAAAAAGCTGTTGTCTGCGGGCAGAACGCTAGACTTTTCCGTAAGTTTGCCGTTGACCGCTGGCCCGTTTAAGGTAACTTTTTGAGGTGATTTGTTGCCAAAGGGCGATCGCCTTTGGGCAACGCGCGGAGCCCTTCCTTCTCGCACCGCTGTCAGGAAAGCCGGCACTTTGTCCACAGAAATTGCAAAACCGATACCGATATTTCCTCCACTCTGACCGCGAGTAAAAATAGAAGTATTGACGCCGATTAATTCTCCAGAACTGTTGAGCAGCGGGCCTCCTGAATTGCCGGGATTGATGGCGGCATCCGTTTGAATTAAGCCGTGCTGCGGGTCGATGCGGCTGACGATTCCGGCTGTAAAAGTACCTTGAAATTGACCGAAAGGATTGCCGATCGCAAATGCTTGTTGTCCGACTTTCGTCGAACTGGGACGGGCTAAAGGAATGGTGGGCAAATTGTTTTGACCGCGAATCTTTACCACCGCTAAGTCTAAACCTTCTTCGCCGAATCCGACGACATCGGCGACAAATTTTCTCCCGTCTGACAGAATTATATTCACGGTAGTGCCTGCTGAAACAACGTGGGCGTTGGTTAACACCATGCCGTCGGGGCTGATAATTGT
>JBDTEI010000324.1:0-4450 GCA_039922675.1 Microcoleus sp. | reverse complement strand
GAGTCGCGGCCGAATAATGTTGAAAACCAGGGAACTCCGGCTGAAATTGCTTTGCCTTTACCAAAGGTTTGCCGCAGGGAATAAATGTCTTGTTCGGCACATTTGAGAAGTCGGTTAAAGGTGTTTTCCCCCGAGTTGATTCGGGTAATTTCGCTCAGCCATTCTCGTTCTTCTAAAAGTTCTGCTGCTTTGGCTTGAGTTAAAGTTGCGGGAGTGCTGACTTGGGAGATGGATTTGCCGTCTATCAGCATTTTGAGCCGATATCCCAATTTGATTGTTTGGTGAGATTCTAGGGCGATGCGCCACACTGCTGTGTTGCCCTGAAAGAGTGCTGGCGGTTGGCTGTAAAACTCGATGCGAGATTCCATCACCAAACCGTCTAAACCTTGGTAGGCAAGGGTTAAATTGTCTTGGAGGTTGCAGACTGGATATTGACCGATCGCCGATCGATCGATCGGATCGAGCGGGTTTTTTCCTGATGCTTGAATTGCCGCATTTTGGTTTGCTGCTGCCAGATTTTCACCGTCGCTATTGCCGTTAGCATCGGCAGGAAGGGCTTCTTTGCCTGTAACTTCGCCCGGGGATGCTGCTTCGGTTTTTTCGGGTACCGGGCGCAGGAGTGTGCCGCGCTTGGAGCGCCCGTAACCCCGGACTTCAAATAAGTCTAAGAAATCTGAGTTGAAGCTGAGACTGATTTCAAAGCTTACTGGTTTTGTGGTGAAGTTGGTGATTTCTATTTCTTCAAACAAACCGCCGTTGAGTACCATTTCTCGCCTAATGCCTATGGTTTCGGCGCGGATGCGATCGTCAATGCGGGGATTTGAACACAACACTGTTTGCAGGTAGCCTTTTTCGGTATTGCTGCTGAGCAAAATTGGCGATCGCCCTTCTATTTGCAATTCTAGGCGGCTGAGAAAGCGCGTGTCGTGACAAAACAGTCCTAGGCTGGCCACGTTGTCGTCTTCTAAGCAGCCTGAGATGTTGCCGAGGGTGTCGGTAATCAGAAATAAATCGTCGTCTTTGAGGGTGAGTGTTGGTTGAGGTCGATCGGCGATCGCGCAAGGCCACTCAGTTATAGGTGCCTCGGCAGCGGCGACAAATGTTTTTCCTTCTAGTTCATATGTATCAATCATTGTTACTAAAAGTGGCTTCCCATCTTTTCAAAAGTTTAACTTTCTAGATCTTTTGACTCTTGACTTTTGACATTACATTTAAATATGAACCGCCCTGATGTAATGCTTCACTCTTGGGATCATACCATTTTTTTCGTCTGCTGCCAACTAACAGTTAAATTAATCAAACAAATTTAATTTTTCTCCTAATCGCCCCAAAAATTGAAGCGATTGGGAGAAAATCAGCAGAATATCTACTCAACTAATATTGCTGTTTTCAATCAAATGAAATTCTGTATGGACACGCCACTGCCATGTCCTTATTGCTGCTGCTGAGAGTTCGATCCTGGCTTTACCACAACTAAAATCACAATTAAACTCAGGTAAAAACTGGGCTTTTTAGTGAAAAACCCAGCTTTTTAAATGTTGTACGTAAATTTTGAATGACTAAAGTCGCCGTGCGTTTAATTTGTCCTCGCGCAGCTATCTGCTGTGCAGTTCTAATTCAGTCAAATGATGCGCATGACCGTTTTGGGAAAAGCGCTCTTTTAAAATTTGTCGGTAAACTGCTTCATAGCCATCGACCATTGTTTTAACGCTGAAGCGATCGACTGCGTGTTGGCGGCAAGCGCTGCGATCTAGTTGCCGGGAAGGTTCGATGGCGGCGATACATTCTGCCACGCTTTCGCACAAAAAACCTGTTTTTCCGTGAACAATTACTTCTGGAGTCGAGCCTAATTTCATGGCAATCACGGGCGTTCCCGTTACCATTGACTCAATCATAACTAACCCGAAAGGTTCGCGCCAAGTAATGGGAAATAATGTCGCGACTGCACCGCCCATCAGCACGCTTTTTTGTGCGTGGTTGGCTTCGCCTAAATATTCTATTTGTTGACCGTCAATGTGCGGCTTGATTTCTTGCTCAAAATATTCGCGATCGACCACATCAACTTTGCCTGCCATCTTTAAATGCCAGCCGGAGGCTTTAGCAATTTGTATAGCTAAATGCGCCCCTTTTTCCGATGAAATTCGACCGAGAAAAGCTAAATAAGGAGGATTGTCCGGCTGCGGGTGAAATTCGTAGGTTCCCGGATCGATGCCGTTATAGACTGTGGCGACGCAGTTGAGATTTAATCTATCTTCCCGCTGAGAGTTAGAAATACTTACATAAGGCTGAGTGCGGGCCAAGCTAAACATCTTCTCGTTGTCGGGGGTAAAAATGCCGTGGAGGGTGTGAACTGTGGGCGTTTTCACTAAGTGCGAGTAAGACAAAGCTGCGCAGCCTACGTGGGAATGAATGATGTCAAATTCTCCGGCTTTGCCATATACTTTGCTCAGTTGCATCATATCGTAAATTCCGTATTCTTTAACGGTGGAATCTAGACGCAAAGCTCTCGGGTGAACTGATTCTAAAGTAGCAGAAGTAATTGAGTCACCGGAGGCAAACAATGTAACTTCATGTCCCCTTCTGACTAATTCTTCGGTCAATAGGCTGACCACCAGTTCAATTCCTCCGTAAGCTGGGGGCGGAACTCGCTCGAATAGGGGGGCAATTTGGGCAATTCTCATCACAAACCTTCTATTTTTATCGAGATTAAAATTTGCTACGCGAGCTAGGGTTGTTGCGGTAGGTAGTGCTGGCAACTTTTTTTAACTTCTGAGTTGTTGTCGCGTACTATCAAATTTAATAACACTTTACACATTTAGTCTATGCTACTTGAGAGGGAGATTTTTCTGTAGGGCGATCGCACTTTTGTCCTTCGCTTTTGAGTTTACAGGGCGCTTTGGCACGGACAAGCTGAATTGACTTCTGCCGAAAGAGAGAATAACACGCAACCTAGGGATTTTTCCCAGTCGCACCTTCCTTTAATCTTTAATATCAAAAATTGTGTAAAATATTACAATCACAGGACTGAGGCGCTGGCGATCGCAAAAACCAGGTTTTTCAATTGTGAGCGATCGTGCACTCCCGTGAGATTTTTGTCAAAAAAACCAGCTTGATGCTTCTAGGAATAATAGAGGAAATTAATACCAGTTTCAAAAGGAAATGCAACTGTAGCATAATTCCCAACCCATACATAATCAGTCCTTCCTAATTATCAAATCGAAAATCAAAAATCTTACATGATATAACCTATGGCATACAGTGACTTCACAAGCATAGCTAAAATTAGAGAATCCTTTAATTTAACGGTATAAGAACCCTTAGATTTGTTTACTGATATCCCAGAAGTGCTGCCAAGCTCATATTTGCAAACAACATTAAATTAAAATGTTTCTTTCGCCACGGCAATTAATACCGAAAAAGCTCGCGCCGAATTAATTATTGCTCCAATTTTATTAGAACTCAGGCGCAAATTTAATTTTCAAGTAGGTTTTTTATCCGGCTCTGAATTCAATGTAGATGTAGCTGTCGGTTTAAACGGGTATTACGATTATATTCTCACTGCATCGAAAGATTCCTATGAAATTCGCGCCCCTGTCATCACTTTAACAGAGGCTAAAAACGAAAGTATTAAATTTGGCTTAGGTAAGTGCATTGCGGAAATGGTGGCGGCTCAATTATTTGATCAGTGCAGCGGAGAGCCAATTGAAAGTATCTATGCTGTTACTACTGGTACTGATGGGAAGTTTCTTCAGTTGATTGATAGCACGATATCGATCGATAAGCGAGATTATTTTATTAATGAGGTGAGTCAAATTTTAGGTATTTCAACAAGACCATTTAAAGAGTTTTATACTCTGTGATTGATATTTTGAGGGAAATTCAATTGACCGCGCAGCAGTCCAATTTTCTCCGGTTGAGGACTTTTGTTTACCCAAACAGCCACAAGCGGACGATCCGCCATCATTGAGATCTCCTTGTGGGCCCAGCCGCAAAGACTGCTGCAAGAGGCGGTCAGATTCAGCGGTGGGAGGGAAACTGCGATCGGCTATAATCAAGAGTTAGAAAAAAAAGAACACCGAGAACACGAAAATATGGTTGCCATCCAGAGAAATCTCAACATTGCCGCCCTAGAAGCAGAATACAGTCAAAAAACCCCGCGAGAAATTCTCAAATTTGCCCTAGAAAACTTTGATAATATCTCAATTTCTTTCAGCGGTGCCGAAGATGTAGTTCTGATCGATATGGCATCAAAAATCTCCAATAACTTCCGTGTTTTCACCCTAGACACCGGACGATTGCACTCAGAAACCTATCAGTTTTTAGATGCAGTCAGAAAACATTACGGCATTAAACTAGAAGTAATGTTTCCCGATGCAGCAGAAGTACAAGCCCTAGTAGATGAAAAGGGATTGTTTAGTTTTTATGAAGACGGTCACAAAGAATGCTGCGG
>JBDTEI010000323.1:0-11142 GCA_039922675.1 Microcoleus sp. | reverse complement strand
TCCATACTTGGCCTGAACACGGTTATTTTGCCGCAGACTTATTTTTCTGCGGAGCCGGCGACCCTCACCGAGCCATGAAGGTGCTACAGACAGCTTTGGAAGCTAAACAGGTAAAACTCACTGAGTTCACGCGCGGTTTCGAGCCCGGGGTGGGCAGCCTAGGTTCTGCTTGTGAAGAGCAGTATGCGCCTCGTGCAGTAGAAACGAGTGCAGCCAGAGTATGAATAGCCAATTAGCGTAACTTTGAAGATTTTATGCTAGGTTTCGGCTAAAATCCCACGGCTCGGGCCGTGGGATTCTTGTTGAAATTTACTTCCCCTTCAACAAAGGGCGGACAACTAAATAACCTGCGCCGAAGGCGGCAATGACAATCAAAAAAATCGCAATGGCCAACCACAATCCGCTTAAGTCTGAGGCTTTTTTGGATTGAGAGCGCACGCGGTAAGGAGTTTCCGGCACCTCTGTAAATAATTGTTTTGGAAATGTCTCAGGAATCGGGGGGACTGTTGGCTCCGGTAGAGGGAAGGGGAAAGCCACTTTCTGAGGTGGTTGAGGTACGGCAGAGCTAGTCCGCGAGGTTACAGGTGCTGGGGGCTCCGGTTCAACGCTGAAATTGAATTTGACTGAGGGCATTTGTGGCATCCCAGTCTGGGTGACGTTCTGAGCCGAGTTGACTACTTGCTGTAACTGTTGGGATACTTGAACGACTGTTTCTACTTCTCGCCGCAGTTGTTGATTTTGTTGGACTAATTGTTGGTTGTGGGTTTTGAGGGAGTCGAGCATCGCTTGGGCAGCTTGCAGCTCTGCTGTGACTTCTCGATAGAGGGAAATCGGTACCGATGGAGAGTAACTATTTGAGTTTTCAGGGGAAGTATTGTCAGATAAGGTAGTATTTTGCATAATTGTAGATGGCGAGGGTGAACTTTTTTAAGTTTAGCCTGAGAGTATTTGCAATTAGATCGATCGCAACACAATTCGTCAAAATACTTGTTATAGATATTGATAATGAGTTTAATTAAATTTTAGAAGTTTTCAGTCGATCGCTATGAATAACCAGCAAACCGAACAAAGTATGTCGCAAAAGTCAACCACCGAGGAAATAAAATACGGCGAACGCGAGATTTTGGAGGGGGAGTTAATTACTTTTCCGAATCCGCGAGTTGGGCGACGCTACACGATTAACATTACTTTGCCCGAGTTTACTTGCAAGTGTCCGTTTTCTGGCTATCCCGATTTTGCCACGATTCACGTTACTTACGTACCCGACGAGCGGGTGGTGGAGTTAAAGGCACTGAAGCTCTACGTTAACAGTTATCGCGATCGCTACATTTCTCACGAAGAATCGATCAATCAAATTTTAGACGATTTTGTCGCAGCTTGCGCGCCGCTAGAAGTGACGGTGAAGGGTGATTTTCTGCCACGGGGGAACGTGCACACTGTGGTTGAGGTGAAGCACGAGAAATAGGGCTAGTATTAGTTTTAGTAAGGTGCGCTGTACATCGCCCTTGGGATTTGTTTAAGGTGTACAGTGCCCACAATACGGTTCCTTTGTAGTAGTTGATTTTGAGGATGGACTGCTTTAGCGGGCAGGTATTTCATAGGAGATAGATTCTAATGAGATGAATTGTTGGACATCTAATATTTCGATCAATACCAGTTCTCCGCTGCTAGAATAGTGCAGAATCATTTGCCCTTCATCTTCGGCATAGGCTATCGGGTGCTCGAAAATTTCGATCAGCATCGCGTCTACATCCGGGCTGTATCTAATCTTTTTCATATTTATCGATTGGTGTAAGGTGCGCACTGCGCACCCTACGGTTAGGTTTGACTAACAACAGAAGTCGGGGATATCGCACTTTTGGCATCTGCTGTTTTCGATTCTGCCAACTTGTCCAAAATCTCCACAACTTCTCTTTCAAATATCACCTGAGCGCGATTAGTGCGCCCGCCGACATAGAGTTTGCCTTCCTTTTCCAAAGCCCAAATCTGCGAGTGAGACAGATAGCTCATCATCACGCTGAGCATCAGCAACCCAAAGCCAGTATAAACTAGCGGAATTCCCGGATCGGCTTTAATTTGCAATCCCGTGCTACCGACAACTTCGTCAATTGCCAGCATCACTCCGTTAATTTCGACTGCGCTGCCGGCGCGAACAGTAGTTAACAATTTGCCATCCGTACCGTAGACTAACATCGTGCCTTGTAAGTCTTTTGCTAGCAGAGAAACTCCGGCACTCAAATCAGGTTTAGTCGGAATCCAAGCACCCCAAATTCTGCCTTGACCCTGGGTGTCTAACTGAGCCATTGGCAGTTGCAAAACCGGGCTTTTGTTGAGGCGAACTCGCACGGCTGCTAGAGCCCAATCTGCTTGATAAAATGTGACTCCCCGGTATCTGAGGGGCTCATTGACGTGAATGGTTTTGCGATCGACCTCTTGGCCTGTTTTGTCCAAAACTGACAGATCCGAGTAAAATTGGTCGATCGCACCGCTCGGACTATAATCGATCCAGAACCGATTGACTCGCACCGACCAATCCTTAGGTATTTGCGGCCCCGCCCAAGGCCCAGCGTCCAGGATATTCTTCACCTGAAAAGTTTCGCCGCTAGGAACCATTTCTTGACCCAGAAACCCCGTCAGCGCGCCCCACATCGACCCACCTAAAATAATCAGCATACTGGCGTGAACAATAATCGGGCCGATTTTGCCAATTATGCCTTTGCGAGCATAAACTTTTTCACCTTCTCGAAATATGCGGTAGTTTTTTTGCTGCAAAAGTTGTTCTAACGAACTTAAAGCAACTGTTTCTAATTCCGCACTGAGAGCTAATTTTTCAAACTGCTTAGGTTCTTCATAAAATTTCCAGCGGCGGGCGGCTTTTAGGGCTGGAAATTGTCGAGTAAAAGTGCAAGCTGTCAAGCTGCTGCCGAACAAAATTAGGATGGACAAAAACCACCAAGTGCGGTATACGTGGTCTAGTCCTGCAATCAGCACAACTTTCCAAGTTAGGAAGCCGAACAAAGCCGGGTGTTCTGGATAGTTGGATTGGTAAAATGGTACTGATTGGCCTTGTTCGATGACTGTGCCGGAAATGCTGAAAAATGCGATCGCCAGCAGCAAGATTATTGCCAGCCGCAAATCTGCCAACACTGGCAAGATTTCTCGCTTGAAAAACTTTTGAGGCGCAGTCACCCAGTCTGATAGTTTAGATAGAAATACTTCTTTTGATGTCATGATGAAGGAAGTTCGGCAACGGATTATGTAACGGATATAACGGATGGATATTGATGAGGGAAGAAGGAAGAAAATATTATTTTTATTGAGCTATTCTCAATCAATTGTAAAGTCTTTCTTTTTTCTTCCTTCGTGTTTTTCGCGTCTTCGCGGTTCGTTCAAGAAACATTTCACGAACCTTGTAATGATTGCTCTATCTCTAAAAAAAGACTTATTTTCCATGCTACGAACCTTAGGCGGGAAGTATGCGAGCCAGCAGGGAGAACACGCCAAATCCTACTAGCAAAACGCCACTGACAGGCGTAATCCAACTTGACCACCGACGAAATTCTAACAACTTTTTAATGCTCGCAGTAAAAGTACCTGCTATAATCAGCGGAGCGACGTAGCCAGCAGCGTAAAACAGCAGCAACACACCGCCTAAAACGGTATCTCCCGTTTTGGAAACCCAAGCTAAGAGAGTAGCTAAAACCGGGGTGCTGCACGGAGAAGCTACTAAACCAAAAGTTAAGCCTAATAAGTACGATCGCACGCCCGCAGGCAAATTCTTCGGAACCCACCCCACAGCATCGAAAGACGGCATTTGTAAGGGTAAAGCTTCGAGTAAATTCAGCCCCATAAAAATCGCGATTATGCTAACAACAATTGGCAAACCCAGACCAATTTTGCCATAAACTTGACCCGCAAATGATGCTACAATGCCTAAACCCGCAAGGGTTGTCGCTAATCCCAGGGAAAACCATGCCGACTGGGCGGCGGCTTGGAGGCGGCTTTTTGCTTCGTATCCGCCGATGTAGCCGATCGTGATCGGCAACATGGAAAGCATACAGGGCGTCAAGCTAGTTAGCAATCCTGCCAGAAAGATGACTCCGACACTGACTAAACTCAGGTGTGTCAGTTGAGTATTTACTAAATTATTAGCAAATTGTGCGAGTTCGTAAAGTTGGCTTTGCAGGGTTTCCATCAGTCGAGTTTAGATGTTAGATTTTAGGTTTGAGATTGACTCCAGTGTCGTCGATTTTAGATTTTAGATTTTAGATTTACTCCACGGATGAATCTGGAAGCTTAAACTAAATATCTAATTTGTTTCGATCTCCAGGACTCCTGTCGCGGGCTTGTATCCTATGCAGGTGAGTTCCGGCGGGCGTGCTGTTCTGGCTATGTTGAAAATTGTAACAGATGCGGGCAGGTTCGGTTTAAGATTTGAGATTTGAGCGCGATCGACTGGTTGAGAGTGGAAAGGGCGATCGCAAAGTGTGATAATAGACTTCTTGCAAAAATAGCTAGGACGATGCTCAGAGCAACATCCCACAAGAAAACAATTGTGACATGGGCTTTGAGCATCGTCCGAAAATTTGATTAAAAAGCCTTTTGCAGTTCAACTCTAATAACTGCATCAATTCCTTTCGTAAAAATGTTCGTGCCGGTGAAGTCGGGAACATACAACCTGTAGTGTACGGCAGCCTGACATACACAGGCGGGATGATTGGGAAAATTGCGGTCTCTTAACGCCTATTAATACATTAAGAGCTTGAGCAATTCTTGTGTAAGAGGAAAACCAGTCTGACGCTCAAAATGTACAAACATGGGACTAGGATTTGCCTCTAAAAATACATACTCACCCGTTGGCTTGACACGCCAATCAATCGCAGTCCACTCTAGTATAAATGCCTTTGATATTGCCAAACATTGTTTGTGAACTGCTTCTGGCAAATCTATCGGAATTAGCTCAGCCTCCAAATCTTCCCGAAAGTCCAACACTGGACTCCGAATTTCGGCAGTATAGATTGATTCACCAATCACATAACTGCGAATGTTTGTCCCAGGAATATACTCTTGGATTGTGACTGGAGAAATACTCAAAGCCATCGTCAACCGATTAATTTTTAAATGCGCCTATGTCACCAACTTGGTATAAACACCACCATACATAGGCTTAAAAATTACTTTTTGGTAAGCTGCGACAAATTCCCTAACTTCCTGTGGGTCGTTACTGATTAAAGTTGCAGGAATCGTCACACCTATTTGTTTTGCCTTACTAAGTTGTAGGGGTTTTTATTTGTGAAATTGATACGCCTGCCAGGAATTAACCCAGCGAGTCTGACCAGCTTGCATTAGCGATCGGATTGTACTCATTGAATCATTAAATGCGACCTGCTGTTGGTTCAAATCTTTTAAAGGTGGAACGGAAACACCGGAGAAATTGCGCCAAAATACACTGTGAATATCTTCGAGATTCAAGCGACGACCTCCCGGTAGCGTCAAGCATCCGACCTCGGTGTCAGGTCGCCAAGACAGGCGTAACTGTTTGGAAAACAAGCAGGTATCCAAATAATCTACTGCTGCACCGGCTTGTGTAAGAGCATTCTTCATAGGAGCAGCATGAGCATCTGAAGCATCACCTAAAATTAAAATCTTCAGGGGAAACCTGAGAATTAAAAATGTGGTCAAAACTTATGCGCGGCGGTTTAGAACTTTCGTTTGTAGTGAGGACTTTAGTCATTATCTAATGACTAAAGTCCTCACTACGAATCTTCTTGGTAATTTACGGAGATCATATTTTTACAAAAAAACAGTTTTTTTAGTAGAAGTTATAAATATGAAAAGTAGCAGCACTTCTTTGGAAAGTGTTGCTACTTTTTGGATATTCAACAAAGAATGAAATGAGGCTCAAACTTGGAAAATCCCATGACAGAAACGCTCTGAATAGTTCAGGACTTCGGCAAAATATCTAAAAGTGTCAGCACTAATCACTACCAACACCAAGATTCCTTGTCTTAGGCAAAATACGAAGCTAAGCTATCTCTTTGATGCTGAGATTGCTTTCATCGCGCGGCTCGCGGAGGAGAGATTTTGGTGAAAATGCGTAAGTCCTGTAAATACCGGTTAAGTAGACTCTAGGGGAGCCATTGTCAGTCCAGCACGGCTCAATTGCATATGATAAAGTTCTGCTTGTTCTTGCGGGCCTACCCAGACGGTGGCCTGGCCTTCGTTGTGAATTTGGTTGGCGAGTTTCCAAGCTTGATCGCTGGTCATCCCTGGAATGTACTTAGTCAGACATTCCACAACGTGCTGAAATGTGTTGAAATCGTCGTTGAGGACTATTACCCGATAATTTGGATAAGGCTTGCGGGTAACTTGACTCGATCGAACGGGTGCTATGGTTGGTGAAGAGGTCATCGCGCGAACAGCCACTGATACTACAAAATTTGTACAAGAGTTACCGATCGCACTATAACACAATTTCAGGTTTTTTTAACCGGACTCGGCACTTCGATAACCTTCGGAGATTTTTGATTTTTGATTTTTGATTTTTGATTCGGGAATGACTTACTGGATAAGGGTTTTATGATTTTCGATTGGGAATTGGGAACACTCCCGACAAAGAAACCGGGTTTTCAGGAGATGGAGGGTTTTAACCGTGGATTATGGTTGAAAAACCCGGTTTCAGGTTGATCTTAGATGCACTCCCCCAGAAACTACTGTTAACTCTCGATCGACCTGTGAAGTGTCGCCACTAGAGTATGCTTGCAGTCGCGCACACTCTATTTGCAGGGTGCGCACCGGTGGACTTTGTAGCACTGCGCACCGGTGGAGTAACTTTGAGCGTTTAGATTTTGAACCCAAGCTGCATACCAGATCGAGATAGCAGCTCAGATCACAGCCTAAAGTTTTGCTAAAGCTCGATCGATATGCAGTCTCATTTTTTCCGCCAAGAGATGGACATTTGGCTTTTGAAGGATAGTTAGATGATTTCCGGGGATATCATATGTGTCTAATCCTCCAATAAACAGTTCATTCCAGTTTGCCAAAGTGCTAAAGTGACTTTCATCAATGGCCCGGAATAAAATAGCCCTGCCTGGATAAGGCTGCGGCTTGTAACTATTGAAAGCGTACTCCCGAAACTCTAATCGAGGATCTACCAGATTATTATTAACATTATTAATGTTAATATCAGGAGTCGATTTAGTCTTCGATTCTACTATTTTTTGGAACAAATATGAAGACCCTTTTTGGCGCAGCTTTTTGATATGAAAAGCCAGCTTCTGACTCAATGACAGTTTGTTTTTTCCTGGAATCGCACTATCCAAAAGGCCCAGTAAAGCTACTTCCTCACCCTGTAAATAAAGTTGATGTGCCATTTCAAAGGCTACTACGCCACCTAATGACTCACCCGCTAGGAGGTAAGGGCCTTTAGGCTGATGTGCTTGTATTTCTTTGAGGTAGCGAGTTGCCATATCTGCAATACTCACTAACTGCGTTGGTGGTTTGTCAAGTTCCTCGCTTTGGAACATACTCACTTCCTCGTTGAGATAGACTCCATAACAGGTCTGGTCTTCCCCGAGGTGTCTTGATAAATCATAGTAAAGGAAGATGCCGTAAATAAAGAATAAAGGCAGTTTGGAAGTTCCTTGCTGAATCGTGACTAAAGCCTGCGAAGAAGACAAGCATCCTTGTTCGCGAAGGGTCTGAGCCAACTGCTGAATGGTTGGCGATTGGAAAAGGATAGCTAAAGATAGCTCTTTCTTGTAGGTTTGCTCTATTTCACGAATTAGGGATATCGCTAATAGGGAATGTCCTCCCATCTCGAAGAAATTATCTGTCGTATTGATGGGTGAAGTATGCAATACTTTTTCCCAAATCTTGATGAGTTGAACTTCCAAATCATCCTGGGGAGTGGCAACTGCTCTTTGATTTTCTTGCTTTGCTGGAGTTGTATCGGGCGGATCTATAGGGTTTGGAATGGGGGTTCTGATTAGTTCAGGACGAGATTGTTCAGGTACAGGTAGAGCTTTACGATCGACCTTACCATTAGGTGTTAGAGGTAGAGCTTCCAAGAAAACAAAGATAGACGGCACCATATATTCTGGTACATATTCCTTGAGCAGACTTCGCAGTTCTTGGATGGTGGGGTTCTGATTGTTGAGGGCGACAATATAACCCACTAGACGCTTGTCGCCAGGAAAATCTTCCCTGACGATGACCACTGCCTGCTGCACGTTGGGATGTTTGACCAAAACAGACTCAATTTCACCGAGTTCGATGCGAAAACCACGAATTTTGACTTGAAAATCTAGGCGACCTAAACACTCAATATTTCCATCTGGCAAATAACGTGCTAAGTCGCCCGTCTTATATATTCGTTCGGTTTCTCGAAAGGGATTAGGAATAAATCTCTCAGTGGTTAAATCGTCACGTTGCAAATAGCCTCGGGCTAATCCTGAACCACCAATATGTAATTCCCCAGCCACCCCAACGGGAACCGGTTGTAACAGAGGATCTAAGATGTAGATGTCAGTATTGGCGATCGGCTTACCAATTAAAATTCGCTGTTCAGGGTCTTTGACTTGATAAACCGTTGACCAAACTGTTGTTTCGGTGGGGCCGTACAAATTCCAAAGTTCCGTACCTCTGGTTAACAATTGGGCAGCTAATTCTTTGGGCATGGCTTCCCCACCGGAGAGGATTTTCATCGGGGACTGACCTTGCCAACCCGATTCCACCAATAATCGCCAAGTCGCTGGAGTCGCTTGCAAGATTGTAATCCCCAATTGGGCGATCGTCCTTAATAACTTTCTGCCATCCATCGCAGCTTCCCGACTCAGGATCACAACCTGCGCTCCCACAGTCAGGGGTAAGAACAGTTCTAAGACTGCAATATCAAAAGAAAGTGTTGTGACAGACAGCAAAATATCCGTCGCACTGATCCCCGGTTGCTCGCGCATCGACTTTAAAAAATTGACTGCCCCACGGTGGAGAACTTGTACGCCTTTGGGCTTACCTGTAGAACCAGATGTGTAAATGACATAAGCCATATTTTCTGGGGTAACGCTGGCGATCGGCATTTCCTGACTCTCTTGAGCAATGAGAGACCAATCCGCATCCAAACAGATGACCAATGCTTCTTTGGTAGGCAGGTTCTTGACAAGCCGCTGTTGTGTTAACAATACTTTGGCATCGGAATTCTCGATCATGTATTCCACGCGATCGGGAGGGTAGTTGGGATCTATGGGAACATAGGCTCCGCCCGCCTTCAGCACACCTAATAATCCCACCAGCATTTCCAGAGAACGCTCAACACAAATGCCGACTAAATCATCCGGTTTTATCCCTCTTTTTTGTAAATAGTGGGCCAGTTGATTAGAGCGTTGATGCAGTTCTTGGTAAGTCAATGTTTGACCTTCAAAAGAAACCGCAATTTTCTCTGGCGTCTGTTCTGCTTGTCCGGCCACTAACTGGTGGAGGCATTGATCTTGGGGTTCATCTGTTTGGGTCTGATTCCATTCCACAAGCAACAGATTTTTCTCTTTTTCGGGCAACAGCGGCAATGCAGAAATCGGTTGTTCTGCATGAGCCACAATCCCTGCCAACAAAATCTGGAAATGCTCGTTCATTCGTTCAATGGTTTCTGCATCAAACAAATCCTTACTGTAAGACCAACTCCCCTCCAATCCGGCGCTGGTTGGTTTCAAGAATAAAGTTAAGTCAAACTTCCCTTCATTATTTTCAATCACCCAAGGACTTGCCGTTAATCTTGACAGATTTATCCTTTGAAACGGAAGTTCTTCCTCAAAGACAAAGGTCACTTGAAACAGAGGAGAATAGCTCAAGTCGATCTCGGGACAAAATTGATCTACCAACAAACAATAGGGTACATCTTGATAGGCTTGCGCTAACAAAACGACTTTCCGCACTCGTCCCAGAAACTCTGGGAACGTGGGATTGCCAGACATATCTGTACGAAGAGGGACAGCATTCACAAAATTTTCTGAATTCACACGGCTCACAAAAGGGGAGCCAACAATCACGTCTTCCGTACCTGTATAGCGATAGAGCAGGATATTAAACGCGGCTAACAGGGTTGTGGATAGAGGAACCCCTTCCTGCCCGCCCAATTGACCCAGGGCAGTCGTGATTTCCCCAGAAATGCAAAAAGACCGAGAAGTTCCCCGAAAGGATTGCTCTGGGGGGCGTGGCCGGTCGGTGGGTAGGGGTAATAAAGGAGGTGCTCCGGCAAGTTGTTTTTGCCAATAGGCGAGGGAGTCTTGAAGGGGGAGTTTGCGTAGCTCTGAGATCAGAGTTGTATAGGATGTTTCGTAGATTTCCCGATCGATACATTGTAATTTGGGATCGTAATACAAGATCAATCTCAGAATACCCAACGCTGCGACCCATTCTTTAGCTCGTATAGATCTCTGGATTTCGTAAGGCAGTCGATCGCCAAAAAGCTTAGTCCAAGACTTTTTTCCCTGCTCGTAGGCCGCTATATATTCTTCTTTTCCAGTCTGTTGAATGTAACTCCATTGCCGCTCGTGGGCTTGTCTTGCCTGGATCAGCATTTTTGCCGATTTACTGGATAGGTTATTACCAGTGTAGCGATATTTAGAAACGACTTCACCGTGGAAATAGATCGGAAAATCACGGGCAACCCGCAGAAATAAATTGATATCTTCCATCGCCACTAGACTTGGGTCAAATGCACCAACAGACTCACTAGAGACGGACTCCAGAGCAACACGGCGAAAAATAATACAACCGCATTGAATCTTGTGCTGGGTGGCTAAAATGGTTTGATAATTAGCAACTTCAGGCTGATTCTCATAGGTCTCTTCTATTTTGTATAAGCCATCGGGTTGAATGGAATAGAAGAAATAACGACCAAATACAAAGCCCACCTCTGGCAGGGCGTTGAGGTGTTTGACTCCAATCTCAATCGCTTCAGGTAAAAGGCAGTCATCACCATCCAGGAAGAGAATATACTCTCCTGTACTAACCCCTAGACCAGTATTGCGTGCAGCAGAAACGCCTTGGTTGTTTTGATACACGTATTTTACGGTCGGGTAGCGATCGCAGACTTCTTTCGTCTCATCAGTAGAGCCATCATCTACTACAATGACCTCAAAAGGAGGG